>JAGUZM010000198.1 GCA_020060805.1 Deltaproteobacteria bacterium
GCTTGCATCAGCTGGCGGCTTTCGTGACCAATGATCCTGAGGTGGTTGCCTCGCCCTGGGGAGCTGCGTGCACGGGCCTGATCACGTGGCCCCGAAAATACCTCGCCGAGGGACTGAACAAGGCTGTCATCGGCGGCTGGGATCCGTCAGCCCGCAAATTCTTCAAGACCGACGAGCTCAGTTTTACAGTGCCCTACAGCATGTTCAACACGATGATCGAACGCTTCGGAGAGTCTTTCCTGACGGCCAAAACGTGGGCCACTGTTCAAAAGAAGATAAGCAGGAGCAGAAAAGCCTGGGGGGAGGAGAAAAATGGTTGAAAGTTTCCCCAGAGTTAAAGCTGCCGTCGTGCAGGCGTCTCCAGTCCCATTCAACCGCGATTCCACCGTTGAGAAGGCCTGCCGCCTGACCTCCGAAGCCGCTTCGCAAGGGGCCAGGTTAATCCTTTTCCCGGAAGCTTTTGTCCCGGCCTATCCTCGCGGCTTGAGCTTTGGCACCGTCATTGGCCGCCGCAGCCCGGAAGGGCGACTCACGTGGCAAACCTACTGGGCCAACGCAGTCGATATTCCCAGCCCGGCGACTGAAGCGCTCGGTGCCGCGGCCCGCGAGTCGAAAGCTTATGTGATCATCGGTGTGATCGAGAGGGACAGTCAATTCAGCCGGGGAACGCTCTACTGCACGATACTCTACTTCAGCCCTGACGGGCAGCTTATCGGCAAGCACCGCAAACTCAAGCCCACCGCCGGGGAGCGCCTCATCTGGGGCGAGGGAGACGGCAGCACCCTGACCGTGGTTGATACGGAGTTTGGCAAGGTCGGAGGGTTGATTTGCTGGGAGAATTATATGCCCCTGGCGCGGATGACCATGTACAGCAAAGGGGTCGACATCTACCTGGCTCCCACCGCTGATGCCCGCGATACCTGGCAGTCCACCCTGCGCCATATCGCCTGCGAGGGGCGTTGCTTTGTCCTGGGCTGCAACCAGTTTGTGACCAAAGCCATGTATCCGTCCGATCTGGCCGGGGTGGAGGAGTTAGCGGTCATGCCGGAGATCCTGTGCCGGGGAGGCAGCGCCATCATCGCTCCCCTGGGAGAGGTTCTGGCAGGGCCGCTGTATGACCGGGAAGGGATTTTGTTCGCAGACCTCGATTTGGCCGAGATTGCCCGGGGCAAATTCGATTTTGATGTAACAGGCCACTACTCCCGGCCTGACGTGTTTCAGCTGACGGTCAATGAGAAACCCCAGCTCCCGGTAACGCACAAAACATCTGAAGGCTGATAGTTATGCGGCGAATCAAGTTTTAATGATTTTACGGCGGATGGCAAACCCTGAACACGCTGGCCGACGTGCACGTGCCATGGGACGAAGCGGAAAAGGTGAAAAAAACGGGCTTTATATCCTGGCTGCCGTCTTATTGGCCGGGCCGTTTTATTTGAATGACTTTGCCAATATATACGTCAAGGACTGGCGCTGGTGGCTATTCCTGGACTATGTCGGGGTGAAGCTTTTTCCCTTTCTGGTCGCATTTTGGTTGCTGTACAGCAAAAGAATGGGGGCCTCGGATTTCGGGCTGACAGCTCAATCCCTGCCGTCTTTCCTGGGCGTGTTTTTGATTGTGGCGCTGGTGGGGACGGCCATAGATCAAAATGGGTACCGGTTTGTGGCAAAACTCCCCGGCTACAAGGCTTTTGGGGGCATGCCGGCGATCAAGAGCCCGGCCTGGAATTGGGTAGACCTTACGTTCGGACTCCTGATGGTGGGGATAGCTGAAGAACTCGTTTTCCGGGGTTTCATGGCCACATTCATCAGCCGGTATATGGCGAATTCCTTTGGGATAGTCCTGATTTCGTCAGTCGCATTCGGCCTCATCCACTGGAGCCTCGGCCTGCACGCCGTGCTGATCGCCTCGACCATCGGCGCGGTCTTCATGATCGCGTACCTGATAACCCGGTCCCTGCCGGCCATCATGTTCGCCCATTTTGCGATCAATTTCATCGACTTTGCCGGCGTCATTCCCAAGTCCATGTTCAAGTTCGTTTGACGGAAATGAGAGGGGCCGATGGACTGGAAAAGATGGAGCATGAAGTGATTATCTTGGACGACAAAGCAAAGTTGTCGTCGTGAAAAGTGATTTGAGAGCCGCGAAAAAACCAAATCCCCCCTCGCCCCCCTTTGCTAAAGGAGGGGTGGGGGGGATTTTGAAGGGCGGCTATTGATTCCAGTTAACCAGGCGGCGAGAATGTTGACTTATTAAAGCCTTTTACTACAGCCCATGGGTTGACGGGCTGGTTTGTTTTCGTTTATCTTCCGCCCAGGACACCGACAAAAGGAGAGAGGAACATGATTCAGGAAATCACTGCGAAGAGTCTTAACCCCGATCGGTTCATCGAAGAGAGAGTCAAAGAGATCAAGAACGCCGTCGGTGACGGAATCGCGATCAATGCCCTTTCCGGGGGCGTTGATTCCTCCACGGTCACGATGCTCGGCCATCGCGCCTTGGGGAGTCGCCTTAAAACGGTTTTTATCGAAAACGGCCTCATGCGGGAAGGAGAGCCGGAGCAGGTTGTGGCCCTTTTCAAGAAGCTGGGCGTCACGGTCGAGGTGGTGGATGCAAAGAAGGCTTTTTTTGCCGCCCTCAAAGGTATCCATGACCCGGAAGAAAAACGGGAGGCGATCACCCAGACATTCTACAAGAACGTGTTCGGTCGTATCGTCAAAGAAAGCAAGTCCAAGGTCCTGCTGCAGGGGACCATCCTGACCGATGTTGACGAAACGGTTGCCGGGATAAAACGCCAGCACAATGTCTTTGAACAGCTCGGGATCGATCCCCAGGAGGCTTTTGGGTACAAGATCCTTGAGCCCCTGATTCAGCTTCGAAAGGACGGTGTTCGAAAAGTAGGGAAGGCTCTAGGGCTTCCTACGGAGGTGTTTGAACGAATTCCTTTTCCGGGCCCGGCCCTTGCCGCCCGCGTCATAGGCGAGGTGACCCCGGAACGGATCGAAACGGTTCGCCGAGCAACCGAGGTTGTGGAGCGACTGCTCAAACACACGGGGGCCTTCCAGTACATGGCCATCCTCCATGAAGACCGGGTGACTGGCATGCGCGAGGGGAAGCGCGATTTCGGCCAGCAAATCGAAGTCCGATGCTGGGACAGCGTGGATGCGAGGACCGCGACGCCGACCGAGCTTTCATTCGATATCCTCGGGAAGCTCGCCAGGGAAATCATCGCGAAGGTGCCGGGTATCGTCAGCGTCACCTACAACATTGCGCCTAAGCCGCCGTCAACCATCGAAGCGGTCTAGAAACCATTAGGTAAGCCGGGTCGGAACCTGCCAGCCTTAAAAATGGATCGGCGGGATAGGGGGTATGTAGCAATTTAAGGAGGTTTTAAGGCTGCCTTTGCCCATGACGTGGTCCACCTTTTCGACGAGTCCCTTGAATTCCGCCCAGTTCTTTGGGCTTAGGATGATTTTCCAGTTTGTCTTTGTCCATTCGTGATCGAAGTTTATGTAATGGGTCAAGAATAACAAGGTCGTTCCATCGATATCCTTCTCCAGGGTGGCGACGATCTTTAACCTCAGGTCCCTATCAGGCAGGTTGACGGCTTCCATCTCTCCTAAGATCGGCTTCATCTTTCACTCATCTCCTTACCATGCAACAGGTTGACAAGCGATTACCTGAGTATCTCCCGCAGAAGACCCTTTGCAATCTCCCGGCTTTCTGCCTCCAGGACGATGGCCAGCGTATCCCCTGCGAGCCCGGCGGCGCACCACTTCCTGTCTTCAAGCACAGCCGCACCTGATGAGTCCGCGTCAGGCAGGTAGTGCTTGAGAAAACCGGCATGGCCGGCCGATGCCTGCTCTTTATCAGGGTACTTAATGATCAGCACCGTCGCCGAGGTGGAACCGGCCTTGTAGGAAGCGAGGACGGCATTCGTATTCCCTCTCAGGTTCAGGATATTCTCGGTGGAAACAAAGTGGTGGATGTTGAGAACGAGATGGTTGTGGAAGTAGCGAATACTGCGGGTTTGAAGGCCTTCGCGCGGCAAAAGGGAGAGAATCGGCGGTTTTTGGCCCTGATTTTTGATCAGGGAAGCTGTTCGGCTCGCCAGTTCCTTCATGACCTCCCCGATGCCGGGTGTCTCCCTTTCCGCGTAGATGGAAACAAAGAACTTGTCTTTCCAGAAGCTCAGCCAATTCGGCCTGTAAAGCGCACCCTGGCCTATGGGAAGAGGTTCACCCTCCCGGTCATGGGTAAAAACGCCGAAGGCATCCCCTGATGAGCCCATGTCAAACACGTCGAGCATGACTGCCGGGCCCTGGGGCCGGTTGTACCGGCGGGAGAGGCATTGCTTCATATGATACGCCCGGTAGACTTCTCCTGCGCCGTCAATGTAATCGAAAATCGTCTGATCATCGTAGAAACGGTCTTCCCCTTCCGCGGCCCATTCCGCGATCTTTTCAGGGAGGTGAGGCTTGATCGATTCGAGCGATTCAGCATGGACCAATGATGTTGACATGAATGCGGCGCTCAGCAGAATGAGGAAAATGGTGCCCCTGATTTTGTGAGGGGCCGGGGAGATGTTTTTCACGGACTTTCGCACAGGGTCAAATATGACCTGGTGAGAAAGGGGTGTCAACTGGAAATCGGTCCCGGGGCGAGCGGCCAAGGTGGCGCCGCTGCGTGTTCCTCACGACCCGGGAACGGAGGTGTGGATCCGGAATCACGCGGCGCATGAGATGGAGGCTCTGCGCCGGGGTGAAGGGGATTTTAGCCTCACCTGAAAGTCCAGGATAGCTTGGATGTACTCCTGGGGACGTTCCTCGTAGGTGTTGTGGCCGCAATTGGGGAGCACGATCAGCTCCCCGTTGAGAAGATGGCGGTAGAAAGCCACGCCCTGTTCGATGTCAAAAATGAAGCTCCGGTCCGGGTAAATGACAAGGCTCTGGCACATGACGGAGCGAAGCCGGTTGCGAAGATCAAAGTAATCCTTGCCGTACGCGCCGCCGAACCGGCGGAACTGATTGAAGGAAATCTCGGCCTCCACCCCGTGCCAGTCCACGAACTTGGCTCTGAGCTCGGGGCCGAGTTCTTGAAAGGCTTTTGGAAACTTCATCCGGTTCAGTTCTGTCATGGGCACCTCGCTGAAACACTGGGTGCTGGACGTGACGAGGCTTTGAACCTGATCCGGATATTGTGCTGCGTAATCCACGGCGACAACACCCCCCTCGCACTGCCCCACCAGATGGCAGTGGCCGATCCCGAGGCGGTTCTTCAATTCCGCCAGTTCCTGCACGCTCTCGGAACGGAATTCGTCGCCCACGTAGAATTCCAGGAAGTCTTCGCCTTTCTCGGACCGGCCGTACCCCCTCCTGTCATACATAATGACCCTGTACCCGGCCTGAACCAGGGCCGGATAGATGTCTTTCCACATCTTGGTGCAGCCGAAACCGTGGTGGAGGAGCAGGATGGTTTCCCCGTCTCCGTGGCTCTCGAAATAGATTTTCAAGTTCCTGATCGTGATGTGCGGCATGGCACCCCCGAAATGCTCGGCTTAATCTTCTCGTATCTCTTTTCCCAGAGAGAAGGCTTTGCCCAGGCTTTTCCCCGTACCGTAATAGGCCATGTACTCCGGAGCGTAGGAGAAGGGCTTCACTTTTTCGATGTCCGGGAGCCCATTGGCGCCCAGGACCTCCTCTTCGGCCTTGACGTCCATGATTTCGCCGACAAACTGGGTGTGAATGCCCAGTTCAAAGGTGTGTCGGAGTTTGCACTCCAGGACAAAAGGGAACTCCTTCACGTACGGGGCGTTCACCACCTCGCTTTTCACGGCCGTCAGTCCGGTCACCTTGAATTTATCCTTGTTTTTTCCGGAAACCATGCCCACATAGTCAACCTCTCTCACATATTTTTCGGACGGGATGCTGACCGTGAACGCCTGATGGACCCCGATATTTTCATAGGTGTGGCGCTGCTTCCTGATGGATACGCAGACACAGGGAGGCTTGGAGCAGCAGATGCCTCCCCATGCCGCGGTCATGATATTGGGTTTCCCTTCCTTGTCATATGTCCCGACGATGAAAATCGGGGTCGGAAAGACCAACGCTTTTGCACCCACGGATTTTTTCATGTCTCCCTCCTTTGCCCTTTCCGACTGGTTACCATGCCAGGTTGGCCGTGTCAACGAAAGGGGGCTGGACTGCGGTGATTTACCGATTGACAGCAGATCCGGATGCCCCTATAATTACCCCCGTTTCCGTACCAGCCCCCGCGATTCCCCACAACGTTTTTTGTGTTGCCGAGAAAGTAGCGCAGGATCTCCTTCTGTGCCGACCGACATTCGGGAGAGGACATTCATGGTTGGATCATATCTCTCCAAGCCAAACGTTAAACCATCCGACCCAACCGTCGGATCCATTGTCCATCAACGCCGCCGACCGCTCCGGCGGCATGAGCGAATCGAGGCTTTCCAACGCTCGTCCTGCTCCTTTTCGAACGGCCATCGCACACGATCGGACGAATCTCTCACATCTGACCTGGTTTTCTAAGAATGGCCTCAAGGCGGGAGGATACACAGATGACTTCGGAACCCAACGGCTTTGATTGTCAGCAGGGTTGTGAAACTCTCCGGCAACTCCAGATTCAGCGGGATCTGGTGGACCGACTGGACGCCATCATAGAATCCTCCTTCGACGGTCTGTGGATATGTGACGGCCAAGGGAGAGTGGCCCGACTCAACAAGGCTTCCGAACGGATCAACAGCATCAAAGCGGAACAGGTTCTCGGCAGGAAGATGGAGGACCTCATCAAGGAAGGGCTGATTGATCGGTCGGTGACCCTGGAAGTCATCGCCAATCGCACGGCGGTGACAGACATCCAGTACCTCAAGAACGGAAAGCAATTGCTCGTTACAGGGAATCCTGTCTTTGACGAGGAAGGAAACATCCAGCTCGTTGTGGTCAACGAAAGGGATATCACCAGCCTCACCAGCCTGTGGCACGAACTGCACGAAAGCCGTGCCCTGGCGAGCAAATACCGCTCGGAGCTGTCCCTCAGGAAGGAACACCAGGTGCTCCTTCAACGGGCGGTGGCGCGTAGCGATGCCATGTGTCAGGTCCTCGACGCTGCCCTCAAGGTCGCACAAAGGGATACGACGGTGCTCATTCAGGGGGAGTCGGGCGTAGGAAAAGGGTTTCTCGGAAAACTGATTCATTGCTCCTCCCAGCGCAAAGACGGCCCGTTCATCCGGGTGGATTGCGTTGCCGTCCCTGATTCGCTGATGGAGTCGGAGCTGTTCGGCTATGAGAGGGGTGCGTTCACGGGCGCTCGGCCCGAAGGAAAACCCGGCCACTTCGAGATGGCTGAAGGAGGGACGCTTTTCCTCGACGAAATCGGCGATATGCCCCTCAGCGTGCAGGCCAAGCTCCTGAGGTTCCTCGAAGACAATACGATCATTCGGGTGGGCGGGACCAGAGGCAAGAAGATTGATACCAGAATCGTGGCGGCGACCCACTATGACCTGAAAGACATGGTCAAGAAAGGGGCTTTCAGGGGGGATCTTTTCTTCAGGCTCAGCGTCGTGCCGATCCACATTCCCCCTCTCCGGGAGAGGAAGGAAGACATCCCAGCCCACATTTGTTTTTTCCTTAAAGAATTCAATCAGAAATACTCGACGAAAAAGTCGATCCTTCCGGGTGCGATGCACCGCCTCTGCCGCTATTCATTCCCGGGAAACATCCGCGAGCTTTCCAACCTCATCGAGCAGCTGGTTGTTCTTACCCAGGCCGAGAATATCGGGGAGGGAGACTTGCCTTCCTATTGCGGAGTGGAGGGCGAAAAGGGAGAGGAGCCCCCGGCCTCGACGGGCTGGGACCTGACCCATGCGGTCAAGCAGCTGGAAAAGCAGCTGATCGGCCGTGCCTTGAGGCAATTTCATACCCAGAGAAAGGCGGCAAAGCTCCTGGGGGTGGACCAGTCAACCCTGGCACGCAAGGTGAAACGATACGGCATAAAAGTCGATGCAATTCCGCATCAGTATGACTGATTGCATCACCCGGGACCACTCATTCTTGCCACAACTTCTCCGTGAGCCTGCCGCTTTCTTGTCATTTCTTTCAAAACGCACCTATTTCTAGCCGGTTACGCGCATCATTCCCGGCAGAAATAAATCCAAGCCCGTGCCCTCAAGACGCCGGGTGTGGCACGTCAATTGCTATCCCTGAAGGCATAGGCTGTGCAGTACTCATCCATCTCACTCAAATCCACTCATTAACGGCATGATCGGAAAAGAAGGGCGGCAGAAGCACTTTGATTCTAAGGCTTGCGCTCTCGTTGCTCATCCGACGAAAGCGCAAATCCTGCTGGAGGTGCACCCACAGGGCCAGACCCTCGAGCTGGCCCTGTCTGTGCTCGGGAGAATGGGTATCGGAAGGGTGGAGGCCCGGTTTCTTGAGAAGGGTGAAAGCAGTCTCGTTTTGCTCTACCTGCAAACCGGGGACATGCGAGAAGCGATCTACGCTCTCATGGAGGCGGGATTCATTCGTTTGAAGGGAATCAATCCCCAGATGGGCAGAGAGTTCGGTGCGGCGAAGTGACCCGGGGCTAAAGCTGAGAGCCAGGAGTCAGAGGCCGCACCGGATCCGGATTCACAAAAGCACTTCAAAGGGAGAGGAATCATGAAACAAAAGACGAATCAGGAGCTGATGGCTCTGAGAGAAAAGCACGTGCCGAGAGGCCCCTTCAATATCACCCCCATTTTCGTCAAAAGAGCCAAGGGAGCCGTGGTGGAGGATGTGGAGGGGAAGGAGTACATCGATTTTGCCGGCGGCATCGGGGTCGTCAACGTGGGCCACTGCAATGAAAGGGTGGTGGCAGCGATCAAGGAACAAGTGGATCAGCTGATCCACAGCTGCTTTCATGTGGCCATGTACGAGCCCTACATTCAGCTCGCCATGAAGCTGAATGAGATCACACCGGGGAACTTTCCCAAGAAAACTTTCTTCGTGAACAGTGGCGCTGAGGCGGCTGAAAACAGCATCAAGATCGCCCGGTACGCCACGGGGAGACAGGCGATCATCGCCTTTGACAATGGTTACCACGGCCGGACCTATATGGCCATGACCCTGACGAGCAAGGTAAAGCCCTACAAGTTCGGCTACGGCCCATTCTGCCCGGAAGTCTACCGAATGCCTTTTGCGTACTGCTACCGCTGCGCCTTCGGCCTCCAGTATCCATCCTGCGGCGTGTCCTGCGCCGACTACCTGGAGGAGTTCTTCATCGGCCATGTTTCCGCAGAGACGGTGGCCGCCGTGATCGCTGAACCGATTCAGGGCGAAGGGGGATTCATCACCCCTCCGGTCGAGTATTTCAAGAAACTGAAGGGGATCTGCGAAAAGCACGGCATCCTCTTCATCATGGATGAGATTCAGACCGGCATGGGCCGGACAGGGAAGCTCTTTGCCTCAGAGCACTACGGTGTGGCGCCCGACATCATCCTCACCGCCAAATCACTGGCCGCAGGTCTTCCCCTGGCGGGCGTGACAGGAAGAGCCGAGATCCTGGAAATGCCCCACGTGGGCGGGCTCGGCGGGACCTATGGCGGAAACCCTGTGGCCTGCAGGGCCGCTCTGACCGTCCTGGAAGTCCTGACGAGGGAGTTGCTCGATAAGGCGCGCGCCTTGGGAGAAAAGGCGAGGGAAAGATTCCTGGCGCTCCAGAAAGAGTTCGAGATCATCGGGGACGTTCGAGGCCTGGGGCCCATGCTCGGCATGGAACTGGTCAAAGATCGAGAGAAGAAAACCCCTGCCCCGGATGAGGCGAAGGCGGTCGTCAAGTACTGCTACGAAAACGGACTGATCGCCATATCCTGCGGGAATTTCAGCAACGTCATCCGCACCCTGATGCCGCTGGTCATCACGGAGGAGCAAATGGATCGAGGTTTCACGATCCTCAGAAAAGGGCTGAAGTCGGTTCAATAAAGGGGAACGGAGAAGAGAAATCCAAAAAGATTGGAGGTAATGACGTGGGTAGATACAGAGTGGCAGTCGATACGGGAGGAACGTTCACGGAC
>JAGUZM010000326.1 GCA_020060805.1 Deltaproteobacteria bacterium
CCGCAACCGGGAATGGACTCAGCCCATCAACCGCCCCCATGATATCAAGTCTTTTCCGGGGTAGGCGCAATCCCTCCAAGCCAGCCGGAGAGTTGCTTCTCCGGGGCTACTGCCGTAACCCTATGGCTTTTCGGCGCCGGTTGATAGGGCTGGGGAGGTGGTTGCGGCTCTCAAGAGACCACCCCCCGGGTCCGCCTGGAAGACTTCCTCCCGGCGAGGTGGGGCCGCGATGGAATTACTCAACAAACTTCGGAGGTGGCACACTGGGGCCGAAACGAGAGGTCCGCGCTTGCGGCCCGTGTTTTTTGAGCAGGAATCGATCAGAGCCTTCTGTAGTTATACATGACTGCGAGGAGTTTGGCTTTCTTCTTCCCCAGGCTTCTCCCGGTGTGGGGCACGCCGGCATCAAAATAGACGGAGTCGCCCTTTTCCATGAGGTAGTGCCTCCCGTCATAGATCAGTTCATGCCTGCCTTCCAGAACGTACATGAACTCCTCGCCTTCGTGCTGGAAAATAGCCTCCTCGTCAAAAGAGGGCTCAATGATGAAAGGCTCCATGTTCTTCCCGGATTTATCAGAGGCAAGGGCCTCGTAGTTGTACCCGTACAGCGAGCCCTCTGCCAGGGAGCCCACGCTCTTGATGATCCTCCCCTGCGCTTTCTTCGTAAAGGATATCTTGGTATCCTTCTTGTCCTGATAGTCCTCCTCCAGGAAGAATGCCGCATCGACCGCGAGGGCCAGAGCGATCTTGTTCAACGTGGAATAAGGAGGTGCTTTTTTCGATCTCTCGATCTTCGAGAGGTAGCCCTTTGTCAGGCCGGTCAACTCCGCCAATTTCTCCAGGGTAATTTTCCTTTTTTTCCTCAGGTTCTTGATGTTCCGTGCGATGATTTCCTCACCCATTCGGCCACCTCCACGCATCTCTCCGATGAAGCGATTCTACCCGAGCCTGCTTAGCATCAGATCGAGAATCCGGTCAACCGGTTTCTTCTGCTCCGCGATCACCTCGGCCCGGGTCTGCAATAAGACGACGCTCTCAGGGGATGAGCGCCCCTGTTCCACGGCCCATTCCGCATCTTGCGGCACGCCGAAGTGTGCCTCAAGAATTTTGCCCAATCTCCCGATTTCTTTCGCTTCTTCATCGCTCAAACAAAAGGCGTTGCTCTGATCCGGGGGAGTTTCCACTTCAGCGACCCCGACCTCCTTGAAAGTGATGCATCGCTTTTTGCTCCCCAGTCTCCTTTCCACGACCTCCAAGCTCTCCTTGTCCAGGATGTAGACGTCCGGCATGGCCTCCCCTCCCACGACACTTTCTCCCAAACCCCAATTCGCCTCGACAATCATCCTCGATCGATCACCCGTGTTGGGATCAGCGGTGAATAAGACCCCCGCGGAGCGGGCGTTCACCATTTTGATGACCGCAACCCCTATGGGGTCGCTTTCCAGGGGCGCCCCGGCCCGTTTTCTCGCGGACAAGGATCTGGCGTTGAACGTGCTGGACCAGACTTTGATGATTTTCTCTATGAGGTCCGCCTCTCCGACCACGTTCAGATGGGTTTCATACTGCCCGGGGTGGCTCGCCGCCCCCGCGGACCTGGTCGAAACAGGGACTTTTTCCATGTGACACTTTCGGCAGACTTCCCGGTAATGGGCGAGGATTTGCCCTTTCATGTCGGCCGGCATGGCCTTCGATTCAACGATCCTCCGCAACGCCACGCTCGCCTCATTGAAATGGTCTATTTTGTCAAACCCATGGCCAAGCCCCCTGAGATAATCGCCTATCTCTTCGGCAGCTCCCGTTTCGGACAGGAATTCCTTGTACGCCTCAATGGAGAGAGAAAAACCGGGGGGAACGTGCAAACCGATCTTGCCCATTTCCCCGAGGTTCGCGCACTTCTTGCCGACGATATGGTTAAACTCCTGACCCAATTCTTCGATCCTGTAGATGTATTCCTTGTTCATTTGGGCTTTTTCTTCCTCCTCCACAGGGAAAGATTCTTTTGCGCTCTACCGGGGCATCACTGGCCAAGCGCTTCCAGTCCGGAGAGCAGGCTTCCCGACGTGGTGACCCATCCAAAATGGGTTTTCACGTTTTGGATCGTTGCCTGCTGGGTGATGCTGGACCCTGCCTGGCTGACAGCATCGGAAACAAGAATGGGGAAATAATCCAGGAAGAACGCATGTCGGAGCGTTGATTCCACGCACACATTGGTGGCGGTTCCGATAAAGACCAGGTACTGAATCGCGGCGGTCCTTAAGATGATCTCCAGATTGGTGCCGATGAACCCATCGTATTTTTGTTTCTTCACCACGACGTCTTCAGGCCGGGGTGCAAGTTCCTCGATGATATCCGCCCCCCACGTGCCGTAGATGTAGGACTTGTCCCTCAGTTCCGGCCGCTGACGAATCAAGCTCAAACCCTTTGATTTGAGATTGTTCGGCGAATTGGCTGGACCACGGTCCGACAAGTCGGGGCTGCAACCCATCTGGAAGTATATGATCCTTGCCCCCTTCCGCCGGGCCGCCGTGATGATTTTGGTGCAGGGCGAAATGATCCCTTCCACTCCCGACAGATCGTAGCCGGCCAGATCGAAATAGCCGCCCCTTCGGACAAAGGCATTCTGCATGTCCACCACGATGACCGCCGTCTTCAAGAGATCGATCTTGATCGGTTCCGGCTCCGCAGCGATCGTTACGTGAGACTCGCCTTTGCCCTTCATGAAACCCTCCACGTCTGCGCGGTTCGATCATCCGGCCCGCGAATGAAACGTTCAGTGGATAAAAACGATGCCCACCGACAAGGCCCTTGGCACTTCCAGGGGATTTACGCTTCTGTAAATCGGATAGATCTTCCACCCGACTTTCGTGACAAGCCCGTAGACATCCATCCCCACCGCTTCCATCGAAGGCCGGGCCTTGAGGGGATAGGGACAGTTGCCGCCCCCGAGGAGGAGGCAGGTGTCTTGCCCGCATAAGGCTTTTCTGCAACTCGCCTGCGCGAACCCCATGGCCAGATAATAGCCGCTTCCGAAGGCCAGGGTTTCGATCCTTCCCACGATCTCGAAACACTTCCTCGCCCACTCCGCCAAGGCCTGGCGCTGGACGGATCTCACGGTAAATTGCTCTGAAGGTGTTACATCGAGGGCAAACAACAGGGCATGCCGATAACGGGACAAAGCGCTTTTCATCGATTCCAGGGAAGGCGCATGGGGGGGACAGAAAAAGCATTTCCCGTAGTTGGTGCAAAGGGGAATGGCGCACTTGAGCCGGACCCTCTCATCGATTTGCGCCCACCCCGCGGGGATCACCTGGGCCATGGAGGAGCCGAGTTCGATCGCCTTCTCCCGGAAGCGTTCGAGGTCTCTCAGCATCCTATCCTCTGGGATTTTTTCTGTGATTAATGTCGAGGGACCGCCCTGGTCTGTCGGCATGACTCCTCCCCTGCTCTTCCACCCCGCAGCGCCCCGGGCTCCACAGAAAAGACGGCGCAGCCCTGACTCCTTCTCCGATGGGCAGGAAAAACAGCGACGGTGCGGGCCGGCCGGGCGTTCGACGGACGCGGGTGTTTTGATGCGGCTTTTCAGCAACATAGATTTATTGTTTCCAAATTGTCAACAAAAAAACTTGGCCGCGGCCCCTCTCCCCTGACGACAGCCCCCCTTGTCCCCCCGGATGGAGAAGCATTCCAGGGAGGAGTCCATCAAAAGGGGAAGGATAGCATGGGCCCGGGACGCGATTTTCCCTCCCCCCTGTTCTCTCACCGGCTCCCGGTCGCCAATCCGGCGGTTGGGTCAGAGGCCTTTTTTTGTTGACAATAAGGAAACAGCGGTTTACATAGGTCATGCTTTCCCGGAAGGAAATCCTGCCAACCATCTCGAAGGAGGGACGAACATGTTACATCCGGCGTATGATCTGACTTTCTATGAATTCGATGATGAACGGGATACCAAGGTCTGGGATGTTCTCCTGTGCGACCTTGTTCACGGCAAACCTCCTTTGAAACCCCTTTATCTGGGCGTAGGCTGGTACTGGTATGTTTACGCCATCTCGAATGCCGCTGAAACCCTCCACCTTCCCAC
This sequence comes from Deltaproteobacteria bacterium, assembly GCA_020060805.1. Classification (GTDB taxonomy): domain Bacteria; phylum Desulfobacterota; class DSM-4660; order Desulfatiglandales; family HGW-15; genus JAHECH01. Next base: position 4,079 of record JAGUZM010000326.1, read on the forward strand.
GACCAAGGGCTGGGGCTACCGCGTGAGGGATGGATACCTCTACCTCACGGCTCTCAGGACAACCAAAGAAGAAGCCAAGGCCCGGGAACCGATCTTCCGGGAGAAAATCAGGCCCTTCATAGAGGATTTCGTCGGCGTCTGGAACCCTCTCAAACTGGAATTGATGGACATGTACAAGCAGTACAAGGAAACCTACCGTTTGCGAGAATGGAATGACATCAAGAAACTCACCAACATCGAATTGCTCCGCTTTTTCCTCGATTACGCCTTCATCATCAACCGCAAGGAAGCGGAAACGCATATGCTCACGCTGGTAGCCACCAACTACATCAACGGGTTGTTCCAGCAGATGTGGTTCGAGCTTTTCGGAAAGCAGGCCCCCATCGACCCGGATTTCAGCGCCCTGATGGGCGGGTTCGAAGCTCAGGATGCGGTGGTGAACAGGGAATTGTGGAAACTCTCAAGGAAGGCCTTTGACATGGGCTTGCAAAAGGCCTTTGAGATAAAGGACAACGAGGCGGTGCTCAAGGAGCTCGAGAAAAGCGACCCGGGGAAGAAATGGCTGAAGGAGTACCATGATTTTCTCATGAAGCACGGATGGCGATGTGAACGGATGCATGCCTATGACAATCCTGCGTGGATCGAAAAACCCGCTCTGGCCATCGGCCGGGTGAAGTTGTACATGCACCAGGAATCCTTCCCGTTTGATACGGAACGGAAGCGTCTCGTCGAGAAGAGGGAAAAAGCGGAAAAGGACGTCCTGGCCAAATTGCCAGCGGAGCAGAGGGAGTGGTTCGGCACCTTGATGAAATCGGCGCAGAAATCCGGTTACTGGAGCGAGGACCACACTTACTTTTGTGATTTCTACGTGGGGGCCCTGGGCCGGTGCATCGTCACGGAGATCGGAAGGCGCTTTGCCGAAGCCGGGTGCATCGATTCCCCTGAAGACATCCATTTCCTCCATGCCCATGAGATCCGGAAGGCGGCCGTGCCCATGGGAGATGTCAACCTGCGTCCTTATGTGGAGAGAAGGAAGGCAGCCTGGGAAAAGGCCTATAAGACGGATCCGCCCCCCTTCTTCGGAAACATCGAGAAAGCAGGGGAGGTGCTGAAAAGCGATCCCACCCTCTCCGTTTCCACCCAGCTTCCCATCGTGAGAGAGGAGCTGAAGGCTGACCTTTACGGCGCTGCGGCGGCCCCGGGGATGGTCGAAGGCCCGGCCAGGATCATCATGGAGGCCAATAAACTTTCAGAGCTCAAAGAGGGAGAGATTCTTGTCGCCCCCGGGACCTCGGCAGCATGGACCGTGGCCTTCAGCTTCATCAAGGGCCTCATCACCGACGGCGGCGGCGCCCTGTCCCACCCGGTCATCATGGCAAGGGAGTATGGCATCCCCTGTGTGGCGGGTTGCTTGCAGGGAACGCAGAAGATCAAAACAGGCCAGAAAGCCCGGATTGACGGAAACCTGGGGGTTGTTTACATCCTCGATAAGTGAGGCCCTTCGCGGTTCTCCCCTTACCGCAGGGGTTGCGCCACCGGAGATGCCTCCGCCGTGAAAGCCAGGAGCCGCCCGTCCTCCGCAGTGCCTCGGCTGGGGAGGACGGGCGGCCTTCGTCTTACCGTCCCTTGTATTCGGGCTTCCGCTTCTCGATCAGTGCCCGAAGCCCTTCCTGATAGTCTTCGCTGTGGAGCATCTCCTCGAAAAAAGCCAACTCCAGGCGCAACCCGTCCTCCAGGCTCATCTCCCTTCCCCGAATCATGGCTTCCTTGGCCCTCCGGATCGCGAGAGGCCCTTTTTCACAGATCTTGGCCGCCCACTCCCTGGCTGTCGGCAGAAGTTCTGCCGGAGGAACGACCTTGTTGACCAGCCCGAGACGGAGCGCTTCCTCGGCGCTCATGGGAACGCCCATGAAAATCATCTCCGCCGCTTTGGCCGGCGACACCAAGCGGGGTAGCCTTTGGGTCCCTCCCCAGCCCGGGATCAGCCCTCGCCCAACCTCGGGCAGTTGCAACGTCGCCGTTTCCGAAAGGATCCGAATGTCACAGGCCAAGGCAATTTCAACCCCGCCGCCCCTGGCCGGGCCGTTGACAGCGGCGATCAGAGGCTTCCAGATCTCAAGGCCCCGGGTGATGCTCGGGGGCACCTGGAAAACCTTATCGGCCCACGGTATCAGCATCTTTTCGTGGTGGGCGCCGTCTGAAAAGGCTTCGCCCGCGGCAGTGACAATGCCGACCAGAGCTTTCGGGTCGTCTCGAAAGTCCGTCAGGGCCGCGGTGAGGCCCGTGAAAATGTCCGCATCAATGCGGTTCCGCGACTCCGGGCGGTTGAGGGTGATCGTCGTGACTTGACCTTCTCTTTGGCAAAGAACAGGGGGCATCGAAATCTCCTTTCTGTCGGTCCTTCTGAGAAAAAGATCCAAGGATTTACGAAGAGGGGGTTAAATGAGGCCTGAGCTCCTCCATGGCGATCATGCCTTCCCTCACGAGCTCTGGCGGGTCGGAGGTGACATCGAGGACCGTGGAGCCCCTGCCCCCAGGGGTCTCGCCGCCATCCAAAATCAGGTCCACATCGTTCCCGAGGGCAGCCATAACCTCCCGGCTGCTCCTGCAAGGGGGCTGGCCGGAGAGATTGGCGCTCGTCCCCGTGACCGCCGTTCCCGCGGCTTTGGCCAGGTCGGTGGGCACGGGATGGCTTGAAAGGCGGACACCGATCTTTCCCGTCCCTGCGGTGAGGAAGCGTGAAATGCCCTCCGTCGCCTTGAAGACGAGGGTCAGGCCTCCCGGCCAGAAGCGTTCCATCAGCCTGGCTGCGACAGGGGGTACTGAAGCGACATAATCACGGAGCGCTTCTGCAGAAGGAATCAGGATCAGGATGGGATTTTTCTCAGGCCGCCTCTTCAATGCCAGGAGGCGCAGGATCGCTTTCTCATCCCTCACGCTGACCGCAAGGCCGTAGAAAGACTCTGTCGGCAAAGCGACTATGCCTCCTGACCGAATGATCTCCGCGGCCCGGGCGATGGATTCGGCTGAACCGGCTCTTAGCACACGAGGAGACATCGTTTTTCTAAAGATTCAGGCCCTGACCCTTTTCCAGGACCTCCTTTGTCAGCTTCTCCCGATAGGCCTTGAGTCTCTCCGCGATGGGGGAGTACTTCAAGGCCAGGATCTCAGCGGCGAGGACCGCGGCATTCTTGGCTCCCCCTTTGCCCAGGGAAACCGTGGCCACGGGTATACCCGGGGGCATCTGCACCGTGGAAAGAAGCGAATCCATGCCCTTGAGGGGCGAAGAGTCGATCGGAACGCCGATCACGGGAATCGGCGTGTGGGCAGCCACGAACCCGGCCAGATGGGCTGCCCAGCCCGCACCCGCAACGATCACATGAAGACCCCGCTCAACGGCCGTTGACGCGTATTCCAGGGCTTGCTTCGGCGTACGATGGGCGGAGATCACCTTCGCTTCATAGGGATTGCCAGTTCCTTCAATGTTTCGGTGCAGCCCTTCATCACGTCCACATCGGACGTGCTTCCCATAATCACTCCAACCAGCGCTTTTTGATTGCTCATCTTTAACTCCGATCCATAGTATTCTCGGTCGTTCAAAAAGATAGGTTTCCGGTACGCGGCTCAGGGTACAGTGAAGAACTCAAAAGCGAATCCCCCAGGCCGTGCCCCTCCTTCCTTGCACCCTGTACCGCGTACCCTAAACCTTCTTTTTTGCCACCCCGATCAGAGGATAAACCACCATGCCCGCGAGCCAGGCGATGTCCTCTGCGGAAAGGATTCTGGGCACTGTCTTGTCAAAAAGAAGGTTCCCCTCGGCCGGAAACTCATCGTCTCCCCTCCAGAGGATCAGGGCGACGGGCACCAGGGGGAGAGCTCTTACCACCACGGAAAAGTCGCCCTGGTCAAACGGTGTTGCCCCGTAGAGCTTCTTGGCCAGATCGACCATCTGGTCGGGTCTGTCACCGAAAGCCTGGACCAGGGGGATCTTGGCGCGCTTGTTGAAAGCATCCATGTAAAAGCGGCCGTCCGGCACTTCCTGGAAGGAGATCCATTCTCCTGCCGCAGCAGGACCGCTCGAAGCCCAGGCGCCGTGAAGATAGTGTAGGATAAGGATTTGTTGTTGTATGGGGAGATCCTCCTGGGAGTCCTCGTTAAGGAATCGAAAACCCGGCCACGTTACCGCGATCCTTTGGTTCTGAAAGCGCAAGGAGAGGCTCATCTGCCCTTCCCTGTCCCTTTGGATCTCTGCGCCGGAAAACCTTGCCACGAGTTCAGGGTTTTTCTCCAGAAGCTGCTTCACTCCCAGTTCTCTCGCCTGCTCGTAATCGTCGATTCTGGGCATAACATCTCCGCGGAGAGAGGCTCAAGGCATGGGAAGACCTCATAGGCTAATCTCCTACGCCCTCTGATCCATCCGATCCTTACCGCACTCTCTCGGCACGATGAGCTCTTTTCACTCGAAATCGAGGGTCTCCAAACGATGATGAACATGTTATAATAAAAGAGTGAACAGCAATTCAAGGCCTAAACGACTCCCATGAAAAAGAAAGACACGGCCCTTTTCAACCCCGCATTCAAAGGTCTCAAGGAAAAACTCGCGGGTTCCCGGAAACAGCCGGAGGCACCCCCTCAGGAACAGGCCCGAAAGGAAGGATTGGCGGACGAGACGGGTGTCTTCCTCGACGCGATGTCGGGCGTCACCCCCATGCCTGATGACAGAAAGAGGCCGGTCCAGGGTCCGGGGGTGCGTGCGAGGCCCTCCCATCCGCCCCCGGATGAATCCAGGCAGGTGATGGCGCAGCTCCAGCGCCTTGTCAAAGGATCCGTTGAGATGGATATCACCTTCAGCGACGAGTACATCGAAGGATGCGTCAAGGGCTTCAGCCGCAAGATCATGAAGAAGCTAAAGGGGGGAGAACTGCCTGTCCAGGATTATGTTGACCTGCACGGTCTTACGAAGCCGGAAGCTGAAGAAGAAGTGAAGAACTTCCTGCTCAGGAGCCACCGGAGCGGGCTGAGGTGCGTCCTCATCGTTCACGGTCGGGGTCTCAACTCCCCTGACAGCTTTCCGGTCATCAA
>JAGUZM010000202.1 GCA_020060805.1 Deltaproteobacteria bacterium
CTCAAACTTCCTCTTCCCCATCACTAACCTCCTTGCCGTTCACGAAATCATTGGAGTGTTTTGCTTCTCACCCGGATATCACCAGCGGTAGTGCGCAAAAGCCTTGTTGGCCTCCGCCATCTTGTGGGTATCTTCTCTCTTCTTGACCGCTGCGCCCTTGTTGCCGGCAGCGTCCATGAGTTCACCCGCCAGCTTCGCAGCCATGCTCTTTTCGCCCCTCGCCTTGGCGAAATTGATGATCCACCGGAAGCTCAAGGCCTGCCCTCTGGCTGGCCTGACCTCTGTCGGAACCTGATAGGTTGAACCCCCGACCCGTCTTGAACGAACCTCGACCGCCGGCCGGACGTTGTTGAGCGCCTTCTGGAATACGGGGAGCGGGTCCTCCTTTGTCTTCTGCTTGATCATATCGAAAGCCCCGTACAGGATCCCCTGGGCCACGCTCTTCTTCCCCTTTCGGGTCAGGGAGCTGACGAATTTCGATACCAGCTGGCTGTGGTACTTCGGGTCCGGGGCGATTTCTCTCTTGATGATCATTCTCTTCCTGGGCATACACCACTCCTCTTAAATGCTCTTGGGCTTCTTGGCTCCGTATTTGGAGCGGCCCCTGCGTCGATCTTCCACGCCCGCCGTGTCCATCGTTCCCCGGATGATGTGGTATCTTACGCCGGGCAAATCCTTGACACGGCCCCCGCGAATCAGCACCACCGAGTGCTCCTGCAAATTGTGCCCGACCCCGGGGATGTAAGACGTCACTTCGATGCCGTTGGTCAACCTCACCCTGGCCACCTTTCTCAGGGCTGAGTTGGGCTTCTTGGGGGTGGTGGTGTACACCCTGACGCACACCCCCCTCTTCTGCGGGCATCCTGTCAAGGCGGGGGTTTTGATCTTTTTTCTCGCCCGGTGCCTCGCGTTGCGCACAAGCTGATTAATGGTCGGCATAACCTGAACCTCTGAGTGTTTCTGTCCTAGAATCGGGGACCCGAATCGGCTCGAATCCGTGAAACCCAAAAAATTTTTTTTATAGTTTGCCTTTTCCCTCTTGTCAAGGAATTTTCACGGAGGCCCATAAAAAACTATTCCATCACCTCGACGTCAAGGTTTCTGTAAGTGGGGACGCCTGTTCCTGCGGGAATCAGGCGACCCATGATCACGTTTTCCTTAAGGCCTTTGAGGGAGTCCACTTTCCCTGCCACGGCAGCGTCCGAGAGGACCTTCGTCGTTTCCTGGAACGAGGCGGCTGAGATGAAACTTTCGGTGCTCAAGGAGGCCTTGGTGATTCCCAGAAGGAGCGGTTCCGCCGTCGCCGGCTTGCCCCCCTTGGCCAGGATCGCCTGGTTTTCATCCTCGAACCGCCATCTCTCCACGTGCTCTCCCAGGAGGAAATTGCTGTCCCCCACGTCCGTGACGCTCACCTGCCTGAGCATCTGCCTGACGATCACCTCGATATGCTTGTCGTTGATGCTCACACCCTGCAGCCTGTAAACCTCCTGGACTTCATCCACGAGGTATTTCGCCAGCGCCTTGACGCCCCGGATCCTCAGGATGTCGTGGGGGTTGGCTGACCCGTCCATCAGGGGCTCTCCGGCCCTGACGTAATCTCCCTCCAGGACGCTCACGTGTTTTCCCTTGGAGATCAGGTAGTCGATCGGGTCGCCGATATCGGGGACAATCGTCACTTTTCTCCTGCCCTTCGTGTACTGCCCGAAAGAAACCGTCCCGTCGATCTCGCTCAGGATGGCGACTTCCTTTGGTTTTCTCACCTCGAAGAGCTCCGCAACCCTTGGCAGCCCGCCCGTGATGTCCTTGGTCTTGGTGGTTTCCCGGGGGATCTTGGCAAGGATGGTGCCCGCTTCAGCGTAATCCCCCTCGTTCACGATGATGATGGCCCCCACGGGCAGGTGATACCGGGCCAGGCCCTTGGAGGTCCCGGGGATAACGGCAGTCCCCCCCTCGGCGTTCTTGATCGAAACGCGAGGCCTGGTGTCCGCCTCGCGGGATTCCACGATGACCCGGCTGATTTTCCCGGTCACTTTGTCCCTCTTCTCCTGCATCGTGACGCCGTCGATGATATCGCCGAATTTGATCGTCCCCGCCACTTCCGTAAGAATCGGGATATTGAAGGGGTCCCACTCTGCGAGGATCTGACTGGGCTGGATTTCCTGACCGTCGTTCACCTTAAGGGTCGCCCCGTAGATGATCGGGTACCGCTCGACCTCCCTTCCCCCTTTTCCGAGGATCGCGATTTCACCGTTCCGGTTCATGGCCACAAAATGGCCTTCCACGTTCTTGACGGTCTTGAGGTTCTGGAAAGAGACTTTGCCCCCGTTTCTCGCCTGGACGGTCGTCTGCTCCACCCGCTTGCTCGCGGTACCCCCGATGTGGAAGGTTCTCATGGTCAGCTGGGTGCCGGGCTCGCCGATGGACTGGGCGGCGATAATCCCGATCGCTTCCCCGATGTTCACCTCATGGCCGTGGGCGAGGTCGCGGCCGTAGCATTTCTTGCACACCCCCCGCTTGGCTTGGCAGGTCAGCACCGACCGGATCGTCACTTTTTCAAGGCCGGCATTCTGGATTTTCTGCACCCGGGCCTCGTTGATCTCCCCGTTCGCGGGCACGAGAACTTCACCGGTGATCGGATCGTAGATATCTTCCAGAGCCATTCTGCCCAAAACCCTGTCACCCACCCTCTGGATGATTTCACCCCCTTCAATCAGGGCCGACACGGAGATGCCGTCCACGGTTCCGCAGTCTTCCTCCGTGACCACCGTATCCTGAGCCACATCCACGAGCCTCCGGGTCAGGTACCCGGAGTTGGCTGTCTTGAGGGCTGTGTCCGCAAGGCCTTTTCTCGCCCCGTGAGTCGAAATGAAGTACTGGAGGACCGTCAGGCCCTCCCGGAAATTGGAGGTGATCGGCGTCTCGATGATCTCGCCGGAGGGCTTGGCCATCAGTCCCCTCATGCCCGCCAGCTGCCTCATCTGGTCCTTGCTCCCCCGGGCTCCCGAATCCCCCATCATGTAGATGGGGTTGAAGCTCGTGGTCTTCACTTTCTCCCCTTGGGGGCCTTTGACCTCTTCCATCGCCATTTCGTTCATCATCTCCGAGGCGATGCTCTCGGTCGACTGCGCCCAGATGTCCACCACCTTGTTGTATTTCTCCCCGTCCGTGATCAGCCCGTTCTTGTACTGATCGTCGATCTTTTTCACTTCCTTTTCCGCCTTTTCGATGATTTCCGCTTTGCGGGAAGGAACGGTCATGTCGTCCATGGAAATGGATATCCCGGACAGGGTCGCGTACTTGTAGCCGACGTCCTTCAGCCGGTCGGAAAGAATCACCGTCGTCTTGATTCCCTCCCTCCGGTAGGACTCGTTGATCAGGGAACGGAGCTCCTTCTTGTTCATCACCTTGTTGACCGAGGAGAAGGGAAGCCCGCCGGGCAGGACCTCGTAGAGAAGCACGCGACCCGTGGTCGTCTCTTCGATCTTGCCGTTGATGCGCACCTTGATGGCGGCATGAAGGCCCAGTTCTCCGGCATCGTAGGCCATTCTTACTTCGTCGACATTGGCGAATATCCTGCCTTCCCCTTTGCAGAACAGCCGCTCCCGTGTCATGTAATAGATGCCCAGGACGATGTCCTGGCTCGGGACGATGATCGGATCCCCGTTGGCAGGGGAGAGGATGTTGTTCGTGGACATCATCAACACCCTCGCTTCGATCTGGGCTTCGATCGACAGGGGAACATGGACGGCCATCTGGTCACCGTCAAAGTCCGCGTTGAAAGCCGTGCACACAAGGGGATGGAGCTGGATCGCCTTTCCCTCGGTGAGGATGGGTTCGAAGGCCTGAATGCCCAGCCTGTGGAGCGTGGGGGCCCGGTTCAAGAGGATGCAGTATTCCCTCACCACCTCGTCCAGGGCGTCCCAGACCTCGGGTGTTTCTCTTTCCACCATCTTCTTGGCGGACTTGATCGTGGTGGCGAGGCCTTTCTCATCCAGTTTGTTGTAGATGAAAGGCTTGAAGAGCTCCAGGGCCATTTTCTTCGGAAGACCGCATTGGTGCAGCCGGAGGTCGGGGCCGACCACGATCACCGATCTCCCCGAGTAATCCACCCTTTTGCCGAGCAGGTTCTGACGGAACCGCCCTTGCTTGCCCTTGAGCATGTCGCTCAGGGACTTGAAAGGCCGCTTGTTGGCGCCTGTCACCACCTTGCCCCTTCTGCCGTTGTCGAACAGAACGTCCACAGCCTCTTGGAGCATCCGCTTCTCGTTCCGGACGATGATCTCAGGGGCATTGAGTTCCAGGAGCCTCTTGAGACGGTTGTTGCGGTTGATCACCCTGCGATAGAGGTCGTTCAAGTCGGACGTGGCAAACCTCCCGCCGTCCAGGGGCACCAGGGGTCTCAAATCAGGGGGCAGAACGGGAATGGCGTTGAGGATCGTCCATTCCGGCCGGTTCTTGGATTCCCGGAAGGCATCGATGATCTTCAGCCGCTTGGCGAGCTTCTTCCTCTTGGCGTCAGACTTGGTCTCGAACATCTCCGTTCTCAGCGTGGCCGAGAGCTCTTCGAGATCGAGCTCCCGCAACAGCCGCTGAATCGCCTCTGCGCCGATGCCCGCCTCGAACCGGTCCCCATACTCTTCCCTTGCCCTCCTCAGTTGTTCGTCCGTCAGGAGCGCGCATTTGGTCAGAGGGGTGTCTTTTGGGTCGAGGACAATGTAGTTTTCAAAATAGAGGACCCTTTCCAGGTCCTTGAGGGTCAGGTCCACGAGATTCCCGATTTTCGACGGAAGGCACTTCAGAAACCAGATGTGAGCCACCGGAGACGCGAGCTCGATGTGCCCCATCCGCTCCCGCCGGACTTTGGACTGGATCACCTCGACCCCGCATTTCTCGCACACGATACCGCGGTGCTTCATCCGCTTGTACTTGCCGCAGTTGCATTCGTAATCTTTGATGGGGCCGAAGATTTTTGAGCAAAAAAGGCCGTCCCTTTCCGGCTTGAACGTCCGGTAATTGATCGTTTCCGGTTTCTTCACCTCGCCGTGGGACCTTTCCCTGATTTTCTCGGGTGAAGACAGGGAAATCTTGACGGCGTTGTAACTGGACGGATCTTTTGGCTTTGCGAAGAAGTTATGTAATTCTTCCACCTTCCTCTCCTTTTTACCTATTGGATGGCCGACACGACACCACTCACGCCTGGGTGTCCTCAAAAAGCTGAACTTCCAGGGCGAGAGCGAGCAATTCCTTGAGCAGAACCTTGAACGATTCGGGCAAACCCGGTTCAAGAACGTTATTGCCCTTCACGATTCTCTCGTACATCCGGGTTCTCCCTGCCACGTCATCGGATTTGACCGTCAGGAATTCCTGGAGGGAGTAAGCGGCGCCATAGGCTTCCATGGCCCAGACTTCCATTTCCCCCAACCTCTGGCCTCCGAATTGCGCCTTGCCGCCGAGGGGCTGTTGCGTCACGAGGGAGTACGGTCCGATGGAGCGAGCGTGAAGCTTGTCATCCACGAGATGGTGGAGCTTCATGACATAGAGCACGCCCACGGTGACCTGCTGATCAAAAGGCTGCCCGGTTCTGCCGTCATAGAGGATCGCCTGGCCGCTGACAGGCAGCCCCGCACGGACCAGGCACTTCTTGATCTCCTCCTCGTTCGCACCGTCAAAGACAGGGGAGGCCATGGGAACGCCTTTTCTCATCAGTTGCGCCTGATTCATGAGGTCTTTGTCGCTGGTGTCCTTGAGACTGTTTTTGTACTCCTCGGGCGAAAAGATATCGCTCATCTTTTTTCTCAGGGCGTTGGCATCCCTCACCTCGTCCAAGAGCTGGGCCACCTGCCTGCCCAACTGGCTGGAGGCCCATCCGAGGTGCGCTTCAAGCACCTGGCCCACGTTCATACGGGAGGGCACCCCCAGAGGGTTCAGGATGATGTCCACCGGAGTGCCGTCCGCAAAATAAGGCATGTCCTCCACAGGAAGGACCCTTGAGAGAACACCCTTGTTCCCGTGGCGGCCCGCCATCTTGTCTCCCACGGCCAGCTTCCTTTTTACCGCCACGTAAACCTTCACCATCTTGATCACCCCGGGTGCCAACTCATCCCCCTGGCTCAACCGCTCGATCCTCTCTTCGAAATAGGCCTTGATCTGTCCCACCCTCTGGACATACCTTTCGACCAGGGACTCCATCTTTTCGATCTCGTCCATGGAGGCCTTCAGGTCCGCACCTACCCAAGCCTCCACGGAGATCTTATCGATCTCCTCTTCGGCGATCACCTTCCGATTGCTGCAGAGGAGCTTGCCCGTCTTTTTCTCTCTCAGGTTCGTCTTCAGCTTCTTCCCCAGGAGGATTCCTTTCAATTTGGCCCGGGCATTTCGCTGGATGATGTTGATCTGATCGGATTTGTCTTTCTCCAGCCTGGCGCTTTCTGCGGACTCGATGGAGAGACTTCGCTGGTCCTTCTCCACCCCTCGCCTGGAGAAGATCTTGGTGTCGATCACGATCCCCTCCACTCCCGGCGGCACCCGCAACGAGGTGTCTTTCACGTCGCCCGCCTTGTCGCCGAAGATGGCCCTCAGGAGTTTCTCTTCCGGGGAAAGCTGGGTTTCCCCTTTGGGCGTGATCTTTCCCGCCAGGATATCGCCGGGGTGGACATAGGCTCCGATCTTGATGATGCCGCTGTCGTCGAGGTTTCGCAGGGCTTCCTCTCCCACGTTCGGGATGTCCCTGGTGATCTCCTCCTTCCCCAGTTTGGTGTCCCGGGAGACGACCTCAAACTCCTCGATGTGGACGGAGGTATAAATATCCTCGTTGACGACCCTTTCGCTCACAATGATGGAGTCTTCGAAATTGTACCCCCCCCAGGACATGAACGCGACCATGACGTTCTGGCCGAGAGCGAGCTCGCCCAGGTCCGTCGCCGGGCCGTCGGCGATGATTTGGCCTTTCTTCACGCGATCGCCGCTCCTGACGATGGGCCGCTGGTTGTAGCACGTGTTCTGGTTGGATCTCTGGTATTTGATGAGCTTGTAAATCTCCACTTCGTCTTCGCCGTCTCCCCCGCCCACGGACCGGATCACGATTCTGGCGGCGTCCACATCTTCAACGATCCCGTCCCTTCTGGCAATGACCGTCACGCCCGAGTCCCGGGCGACCACGCTCTCTATCCCGGTCCCGATGTATGGCGCTTTGGCGCTCAAAAGGGGAACAGCCTGCCGCTGCATGTTGGAGCCCATGA
>JAGUZM010000037.1 GCA_020060805.1 Deltaproteobacteria bacterium
CTCGTGTACGCCCCTATCCCGTAGAAGACGCCGTGATGGAATTGGTACATACCGCCATGCCCTATAACCATATTGAGACTCATCGCTAGAAGGCCTGTCACAAGCATGACTCCCGTGATATACACATAGAACTCAGGGATCACTCCTGGTAATAGCAGGAATATCAGAAAGACGAGTAGAACACCCCAGAGAGCTCTGGAACGACTCCTTCCGCCAAACAACGGGCACCTCCTTATCACCACACGGACTTAAGTAATCCTCGTGGCTTCAATAGAAGAACGATCACGACCGCGGCATAGGGGAAGACGATGGCAAACTGAGGCCAGAACGCCACCCCGAAAGACTGACTTAATCCAAAAATGACAGAGCCCAGAAGCGCCCCCCAGATGTTCCCCAGCCCGCCGATCGTCACAATTAGGAAGGCTTCAATCATTATCGTGTGATCCATTCCCAAGGTGATGCTCACAGTTGGCGCGACCAGGGAGCCGCCAAGTCCGGCAAGATAACATCCGATGACGAATGCCACGGCAAACACCCAGCTCACATTGATGCCCACGGCGTCAACCATTTCTCTGTCGACGGCAGCTGCGCGAGTGATTTTGCCGATCTTCGTCTTATTCGTGAAAACCCAGAGAGCGACCCCCACGATGGGCCCCAAAGCAAGCAGAAAGAGGTTATAGGTCGGCACAGAAGCTCCGAATACAGGAACCGACCCCCTCAAGCTCACAGGCGCTAGGATGGATTTATAGTCCGTGCCCCAAGTCAATTTGACCAGATCTCCAAGGATAAGACTTAAAGCGAACGTGAAAAGGATGAGTTCAAGGTGATCCCGTTGGTAGAGATGAGAAAAAATGGATCTCTCCGCGATCAGGCTAATTAGCGCAACCACTGCGGGTGCAAGAATCAGAGCAAGCCAAAAACTGGCAGGACCGCTCCCGAACAAGACGGAGATGCTTTGCGCAGAGAATGCCCCTATCATGTATAAGGATCCGTGTGCGAGATTGGGGACCCTCATCACACCGAGCACAAAGCTGATCCCTGAGGACACAATGAAAAGGATCATAGCCCTGCTCAAACCCACCAAGAGGTTGATGCCCACCGAACCAAACAATGGTACGCCTTCCATCCCCCCGAACCTCCTCTCTGATGCCCAATTCCGGCTGCTTGAAAGGACTCACTTCTGGCGCGTCTCCATGATTTCTTCACACGTGGGCATGACGTCGCTTCCCGCCATTGTGGTGACATCTGTAATGACGGCGAAGTCATATTCAGGTACGAGTTTTGATACGCCGACATAAATGGGTAACGCCAACTGATGATCACAAGCCCTCATTTCAATTTTGCCGGCAGGGCTATCAATCTTCAGCCCTTCTAGAGCATTGATGAACTTCTCCTTATCGATGGATCCCGCTTTCTTGAATGCTTCTGCAATCAGGTAAGCCGTATTGTAACCGTGAAAAGCCATGAAACTGGGGGGGTTTCCATAAGCCTCCTGGAATTTCCTGACAAACGCTTTGTTGGATGGGGCATCCGGGTAGTAGAATTGATAGGCGTTAGAGCTCATGACACCCTCGGGAGCCTCACGACCGAGCGGCTTAATCACGAGATAGTCTGTGGCGCCGTGAACCCAGATCTGCACCTTTTTGGTCATATCCGTCGCCTTTGCCGCCTTCATAATATTGTGCATACTCGCACCGCCGGTGCATGCAATGAGGACATCAGGTTTCGCAGCAACAATGTTGGCTAGGTAAGGGATCAAGTCCGGCTCGCCCACCTTCCACCACGATTCTCCAATCAGTTCTGCCTCGGGTTTGAGCTTCTTCAGATAGCCCCAGGTGGAATTGGCTATAGCATGCCCGAATTCATAATCATCCCCCGCGATCCAGAATTTCTTAAATGGTTTCTTGGCAAATGCCATTGCTGCAGCCTTGCCAACCATGGCCGTGTTCTCTGATGTCATAAACGTATACCGATGGCCTTTTTCACCTGTAATTCGATCGCTTTTTGAGAGCCACACGATAAAGGGGACTCTTTGGGTTTTCGCGTAATCGGACAGTGCCATTGCGACTCCACTGCTCATCGTTCCTACAAGGACATCGACCTTCTCTTTCATAACCAGCTCTTTGGCCATGCTAAGTCCCAAATCGACTTTGAACTTGTCGTCTCTGGTCACAAATTCGATTTTGGTCCCCAAAACGCCCCGCTTGTTGATGTCCTCAAGAGCCAATTTGAACCCATTTAGACAGTCGTTGCAGAAAACAGCTGCCGCGCCGCTGTAAGTGTCCACGATACCGATTTTGATGGGACGTGCCGCCGAACATATTGGTGCGAGTGCTAAGCCCATAATCAGGATTGTCATGACCATGCCAATTCTCACCGTGCCTTTTCCCATTGCCGTACCTCCTTCCTTTCACCCCTAGAGTCGGAACCTGTTTGTTACTGTCGATGCGCACGCAATAGATTCCGAGCAATCATTTTGGACAATCACAGGTTCAAAAGCTGAGGGTTCCCCGTTCCAGTTGGCTGAAGTAGCCTTGGGGATCCTCC
>JAGUZM010000422.1 GCA_020060805.1 Deltaproteobacteria bacterium
GCCGGGGCGCACCCTCAAGAACCCTGTCGGGGGCGGCCTGCTCAACATTGTGCTGTCCATAGGCCTGGCCATTGTAGCCTACCATGCCCTCGGCGCGTGGTGTACGGCTCATTTTGGGGCTGAAGCGATGAAATATCCGTTCGAGATATTTGCGAAGGCGAATCTCATGCTCGGTTTGACGTTCCCTGCCTGGGCTGCGTATTCCGCGCTCTGGGATTTCTGGCCCTTGCCTCCAACCCCGCCTCCGCCCTCCGCCCCGAGCCGTGAATAGGATAAACGCGAGTCCCCTCCTGCCCTGCAGGGGGGGCTCATGGATTTTCAAATGATCCAGCCCCCCCATACCGGGAGAAGAGGAGAAGACAATGGTAAAAGTGGTATTTCAGTACAATGTGCCAAAAGAAAAGCAGGCTGAATACCTTCGAATCACCCAGGACACGATCAAGCCTTTCTGGGAAGCGAAGGGCTGCCAATCCTACAGTGTCTGGCAAGAGGCGGATAGCGAGACCGGGTTTGTGAAAGAGATGCTCTTTGAGAGCGGCCCGGGGATGAAGGAAACGATGTCCCTGAAAGAATCCGAACCCGTCAAGGAGACCTTTTTCAAATTCGCCGTGGATGTTTCAAGGAAAATCATCACAAAGAAAGTCTGAGTGCGGAGGCTGGAGGAAACATGAAAAGACTGCAAGACAAAGTTGCCATCGTGACAGGAGGCGGCCGCGGGCTGGGCAAGGTTTTCTGCCTGGCCATGGCGGATGAAGGGGCAAAAATCGTTTCCGCGGACATCCTCGAAAAAGAATCCCTGGAGACAGCTCAGGAGATCAAAGCCAAGGGCGGATCGGCTCTCTCCCTGAAAGTGGATGTCACTGCAGAGAAAGAAACCCTGAGGATGGCGGAAGAGACGGTGAAAGCCTTCGGCCGTATCGACATCCTGGTCAACAATGCGGCGGTGTACTTCGGAGTGGGCCGCAGGCCTTTTCATGAGATCCTGCCGGAGGAATGGGACAAGCTTATGGCCGTCAACCTCAAGGGTCCCTTTCTTTGCTCCAGAGCCGTATTCCCCCACATGAAAAAGCAAAAAAAGGGGAAAATCATCAACCTTTCTTCAGAGACCGCCTTTACCGGGTCTAAGGGATTCATCCATTACGTGACCTCCAAAGGAGGCATCATCAGTTTCACCCGCTCCCTGGCCGCCGAGCTGGGCCCTCACGGGATTTGCGTGAATTCGATCGCTCCCGGTTTCACGGACACGGAGGCGAGCAGGAGCCTCACGGAGGACATCTCGAAATATAACGTCACCCTCACTCCCCTGGGGAGGCTGCAACAACCTGAGGACCTCATCGGAGCGATCCTGTTCCTTGCCAGCGATGAAAGTGATTTTGTCACAGGCCAGGCCCTCGTCATTGACGGGGGCCGGCATATGCATTAACAAAGGGCAGAGGTATTCTGAATGCCGACCATCCAGGACATACCGACCATCTGCCGCATGTGCGAACAAGGATGCGGGATGAAGGTTACCGTCCGAGACGGGCGACCGGTCAAGGTTCAGGGCTCGAAGCTTCATCCTTACAACAAAGGCTGGCTGTGCGCCAAAGGAAGAGCATCCCTTGACTTTCTTTTCTCTCCTCGAAGGCTCGTTTCGCCGCTGGTGAAAAAAGAAGGGGAGTTCAGGGCTGTCGAATGGGAGGAAGCGCTCCGGTTCGCCGCCAGGAACCTACACGACTTGAGAGACCACTACGGTCCGCAGAGTGTGGCCATTTATCACGGGGAGGGAACGGGCCACCAGGAAATCAAGTTTTTCATGAAGCGCTTTGCGAACGTCTTCGGCACCCCCAACTTCATGGGAGTCGGGTCTGTGTGCAATGCAGCACGGACCCTCGGTGAGGAAATCACCTACGGCGGTTTTACCAGGCCGGAGGTTTCAAACACCCGATTCATCATCCTCTGGGGAGGGAACCCGCTCGTCTCCCACGAACCTGTCCTGCCCGGCGAATTAGCCAAGCTGAAGAGACGGGGGGGCCGAGTGGCCGTCGTCGACCCTCGAAGGACCGAAACAGCTGCCAAAGCCGATTTCCATCTCCCCGTGAGACCCGGTCGCGACGAGGTTCTCATCCTCAACATGCTCCACGTCATTTTTCAGGAAGGTTTGTGGGACAAGACCTTCACGGGAAAGTGGGTTCACGGGTTCCAGCCTTTTTTCGAAACCGTCAACCAGGATCGGTTCTCTCCGGAAAAAGGAGAACCCCTGACCGGTGTCTCGCCGGCACTGGTCCGCGAGGTGGCACGGTTGTACGGGAAGACGGCATTCGCGAGTGTCGCCATGGGAAACGGGTTGGACCATCACCGGGTCGGCGTCAGCGCGATTCGCCTCCTGGCGATCATGAAAGCGGTCACGGGCCACCTGGATATCCCGGGGGGAGATCTTTTTACTTCCAGGCCCGGGCTCAAGGATATCACCGCCCCGCTCCCCTCCCCCTCCCAGCCTCCCCTCGGGAGAGATCAATTCCCCCTGTTCTGCCAGATGCGAAAGGAAGCGCATGCCCTTTCCCTTCCGGATGCGATTCTCGAGGAGCGCCCCTACCCCATCAAGGGGGTGATCATAGCCGGAGGGAATCCCTCTCTGGAGTGGCCTGGCAGCAACCGGGTGCGAAAGGCTTTGCAGAAGCTTGAATTCCTGATGGTGATCGACGTGGTGCGCTCCCCTGACTGCGAGTATGCGGATGTGATCCTTCCCGCCTGTACCTTTCTCGAACGGGACGAACTCCGGGCGAACGCGTATCTCAACCTCCCCCTGATCACCCTTCGAAGGCAGGTTGTCGAACCTCTTTACGGCCTTCCCGATCAGATGATCTGGGTCAGGTTGGCCGAGACGATGGGGTTTGGCCATCTCTTCCCGTGGCAAACGTGCCGGGAGGCGATCGATCATATGCTGGGGGACCTCGACTTGTCTTATGAAAAGCTCGTTTCCCAGGGCGGCATCCATGAATACGAGAAAAGGGAATACCAGAAATACGAAGAGCAGGGTTTCCGCACCCCCACAGGAAAAGTGGAGATCCTCTCCGAGCGCCTTCGCTCGGCCGGCTGCGATCCTTTCCCTGTTCGCAAAGACGTGCTCGACCCAGCCGGAGGTGCCGGAGACTATCCCCTGTTCCTGACCACAGGGGGAAACCTTCTCCCTTACTTGCACTGGCAGTACCGCTACATCCCCAGGCTGAAGAAGCTGGCCCCTGAGCCGACATTCGACATTCACCCTGCCACCGCCCTTGAATACGGGATATCGGACGGCGATACGGCTCGGGTGCAGACCGCGAACGGAGCGATTCAGCTCAAGGCTCACATCACCGAAAAGATACGGCCTGATACGATCCACATCCCCCAAGGATGGGTGGAGGCGAATGCGAACGAGCTCTCGGGCGGAGAGGGACAGGACCCTGTTTCCGGGTTTCCGAATTTGAAATCCCTCAGGTGCCGGGTGGAAAGAATTTGAAGAGGGGATGTGGCCGACGTCCTGCATGAGGAAATCATCCGGGAGGTGGACCGGCTTGGCCCGTTTCAGAGAGGACAAATTGACCGAGAAGGAGAGGTTTGAAGCCCTGCTGAAACGAGAGCCTGTGGACAGGGTTCCGTTCTACATGTGGGAAATGTCCTTTGCCTCAGTAAACGTCGGCTACCCCAAAATCATCACCTTCACGGACCCCCTCAAAAGCTTTGAAGCGCTTCAGAATACCCACGAGATGTTCGACGGATGGCACTATATCTACTTCAGCGCCGGCGCGATCGGGGTCAGGGAATTCGGGGGGGAGGTGAAAATGCCGACAGACGAATTCAGTCAGGCCGTATCGCTCCTAAGGCCGGCCGTGCAATCCGAAGAAGATGCCTGGAGCCTGACCTTGCCTGACGTGAAAACAGCCGGCGCGATTCCCCTCGTGATGGAGTTTGCCAAATTGCAGGAAAAACACGGTCGGCCCATCACTTTCTCTTCCGGAAGTATTCTGAAGGTGGTCCAAGGCTTAACCGGCATCGGAACCCTGTGTCGATGGATGATGAAAAAACCCGAGCTCGTGCATAGACTCTGCAGGCTCGCTGCAGACTTCGAGATCGCCCTCGCCCAATACTGGGTTGACTCTTTCGATCACCCGGAGCGGATCATCCCCCTGACCGCTGCACCGGTCGAGTCGAATCAAATGATATCACCCAAGCACTTCAGGGAATTCAGCCTTCCTTATCAAAAAGAGGTCTATGAGAGAATGCTGGCTATGGGGATAAAGCACATCAATTCCCATATCTGCGGTGAGCAGAACCTCAATTTGCCTCATTGGGCGGAGATGCCCTTGGGTGATCCCGGAATCCTCAGCTTTGGGCACGAGGTGGACCTGGAGACGGCATCCGAATACTTCCCTGATCATATCATCGCAGGGAACGTCGATCCTGCGGTTATTCAAGTTGGAAAACCCGAAGAAGTCTATGAGCTCAGCCGGATCTGCATCGAAAAAGGCAAGAAGCATCCCGGCGGCTTTGCCCTCGCCCCAGGCTGCGAACTTCCCCCCATGGCCCCGCCTTACAACGTCTGGATGATGAGAAAGGCGATCAATGACTTCGGCTGGTATGATTAGCAGGCGCCGATCCTCACAGGAATACCACCCGAGATGCGATACGTCTCCTCGAGCAAGAGCGCTAATACGAAGGCATTAAGTTTTTTGTCATCGATGCCCCCTCACCCTTCCCTCTCCCCCAATCTGGGGGAGAGGGCGGGGTGAGGGGGAGCACGGAGATGTTAAAAGAATAAATGCGTTTGTATTATAGTGAAGGACAAAAGAAAGTTAACGTCTTGAAAAATGATTTCAGGGCTGAGACGAAGGCAAATCCCCCCTCGCCCCCCTTTCCTAAAAGGGGGGGTGGGGGGATTTTGAAAGGGTGGCTCTTGGTGCTAGCCAAGTGGCGAGAACGTTAACTTACTAAAGCCGTTCACTACAGACATAATACCCACAGGGCCTAAGAAGGGGTAATCATGTCAACCCGCACAGACGTTCTGATTATCGGGGGGGGAATTGCCGGCACCTCTATCGCCCGTGAACTCTCAAGGTACCAGATCGACGTGACTCTGATCGAAAAAGAGCCTGATGTGGGTTGGGGGCAAACCAAGGCAAGCTACGCCATCTGCCATCCCGGAGCGCGGTGGCCGCAGGGGACCCTTGCCCAGGGCATGATCGCCCAAAGCCATCAGGTGTGGGATCGGTTGGTCCTTGACCTCGACATCGAGCTTGCCCGGGTCGGCGAGTTGGTTCTGGCTTTTGACGACGAGGAACTCCGATACCTCCGGGCGCTGAAGGAACAGGGCGAACAGAATCGGGTTCAAGGCCTTGAGCTGATTGACGGGAAAGAGACCCGTCGTCGGGAACCTCACGTCAACCCGATCGTCCGGGGGGCGCTGTTCATGCCGGGTGCGGGCGTTTTCAACCCTTTCGAGCTCGTCTTCGCGTTTTACGAAAACGCCCGGGCGAACGGGGTTAGAATGCTCACCGGCACCCAGGTCACGGGGATCAACCCGGAGGAAAAGAAATTCATCGTCACCACGTCAAGCGACGAAATCGAGGCGAGGTATGTTGTCAATGCCGCGGGCCTGTATGCGCAAAGGATCGCTCAGATGGTCGAGGCGGTAAACTTCATCATCTCC
>JAGUZM010000036.1 GCA_020060805.1 Deltaproteobacteria bacterium
ATGTCCGAAAATCTCCATTCCCTGCTCGAGTTCGCCAGGTCGTTACCTGCTTGATGGCCGGTTGAAACGCCCATTCCTCTTCTCCAGAATTAGCTGCCAGCTGTTTCCGATTTCTCTTTCACTTTCTGATCGATATACTCTGCAATGAGCCGGATGTTTTTCAGCCTGGGATAGTCATCCTCATCGATTCTGATCTTATACCGATCCTGTAGCACGAGGGCCACGGTTGCCAAATCCATGCTGTCGATTCCGACTTCATCGACCAGATCGATTCCAGGGTCAAAAGTCTCCGGCGTGACGTCTTCGAGTTTCAGAACATCGATCACTGTTTCTGCAACACGAAGGATTGTATTCTCAACACCAGTTCTTGCAGACATCTTCCTCCTTCTCCTTTACATGCATGTATTCATTGAGATCGAAAAGCCCCTCGCCCCAAGGGGTATAACATCGAGCTTAAGCCTGACTCTGCGCGGATTCCCTCCTCTCTCTCGAGCGGTATTCAACAGTCATCACCCCGCTGCAAACCAGTTCCCCCCTGACCATAATGCGGAAGACATAAGATTCGGGATGGTCTTCCTGAGCTGTTGCGATTATTCTTAACTGGTCATTGGGTCTGATAATCTGTTTGAACCTCACCCGGCTGACACCGGCAACCCTCATATCCTGACCGCTCGATTGGTTGATGGTATCCAAGACCATTCCCAGTTGCGCAATTCCCGGGAGGACGGGTTGTCCCGGAAAGTGTCCGGAAAACCAGGGCGAATCCTGCGGCACTTCAATGTCCGCCCTCAGCTCCTTTGAATCGGATTGTTTCAAATCCCTCAACACGTACCACTTCATCAACCGCTATCCTACGAACTTGAGATTCCCTGAAGCTTGACCGAAGAAATCCGTTTCATGCGATTAAGTACTCCCACATCGGACCGGTATGACCTCTCTTGTACAATCGCGAAATGATGTTTGCGGTTCTACGTCCCCCCGATCCCACGATCCAGTTGGGTCTATTCCCCGCCCCTTCTTTAACGCGGTGAATGATCTCCTCCGCCGTGATCGATGGAGAGCGATAAAACACGGGATCCAGGATGCTTCTGCCTCTGCAAACCTGACCTTCTTTCACAGCGATATCATAGAGCGTTGTATGCGGATAAATACGAATTCCGCAAAAGAAGACAAATGCGGACCTCTTGAGGTGGACCAGATTTGACAGCGTCTGATTCAAGGTGTCCGAAGTCTCCCCTGGTCCACCCAACAAGAAATAATGGGCAACGTGCAGCCCTGCGCCGACGGCAGCCTCGTGGGCCGCCATTACGTCGTTAACCCGAAACGGTTTTCCATAAGAGGCCAGCATGGGATTTGACAGGGAATCGGTCCCAAACTCAACATGGGTCAATCCGGCCTCGGCCATAATCCCGAAATAACCATCCGGTGGGTTCATCGGCATGAAAAACGCGCCCCACGGTATAGACACCCCGTTTTTCTTGAATGCCTGCGCGACTGCGATATTGTGGGAATAATCCGAGTTGAAAACAGAATCCGTGACAGAAATGAATTTCGCACCGGCCGCCTGTAAGCGAAGAGCGGTCTCTGCGACCTCCCCTGGCGCGACAAGCCGTTGATGATGGCCCTCGAGGTGCGGATAGCTACAATAGATGCAGTTATGGTGACACCCCCGTTTGGTTTGAAGATTCAACATCCCTCCGTTCTTGAGGTAGAATGGAAGGTTCGAATGGTTTCCATGAAAACCTCGAATGAATTTGTCGCTCCAGGGTGCGGGAACCGCTTTGTGGACCTGGCGAGTGGTGACGCCGGGAATAGGTGCGGGGTCTTTCCGGGCCTCGATGGCGTCAAGCAACAAAGCGAGTCGTTCACCCTCGCCGATAATCCCGTAATCAGCCTCCAGGGCATCCATCATCTCTTCGGGAAATAGGGTAAATGCGCTGCCTCCCAAAACGATTATCGCCTTGGAGTGACGCCTGATCGTTCCGACGAGTTCACGGTACGTTTCGATGAATCCTTTCGGGTCAGCGCTGTCGGTGTTGTCGACGTTGCGCAGAGACACACCGATGACGTCAGGCCGGAATCGCTTTATGGCTTCTCCCAGTGATTCGTAAGCCCCCAGCGTGTTCATATCCGCTATTTGAACCGCGTGATGACCGGCGATCGCCCCGGTCACGTAATCCAATCCCAAGGGATAGACCGGGTAGGGTTCGTTAAGGGTATTGGCGGATACCAGCAGTACCTTCATCGCGTGAAAATCTCTATAGCGGTAATGAATTCCCCCACACCGATAACCAGCACTCCTTTTCCGTTCAGGTCAAGAGTATCGCCACGACCAAGAGAACCCGGCATTCCTCCCGCTTTGACTATTCTTGCGGCTATCACGGAGGCTACCGCCGAGGCGGATGCGTATTCACCGACGATCTTACGGTAATCTATCACGGGGTGTTTGAACTCGGACAAGGAAACAAACGCCCGAACCTGTCTCTCTCCTTCACTCCTGCAACGCTTGGGGATTCCTGCCAGTAGCGCCCCGTACGCTGAGTTTATCTGGTCCGGTCCTCCCAGCCGATCGACCAGGGATAAGATCGCCGCGGGATCGTTTTCTGCGTTTTCAAAAAAGGCAATGCCGATGTGTGGCCCAGAGGTGTCATCTCCGCTCTTCAGGCAAAACGCCCCGCCGCCGTCCGAAAGAACTTCCTCCGCTGAAACAGATCTGTCAAACAGCTTTGACAGCACCTCATGGGATTCATCTGCTCCCACGAGAACAACACTGCCACCCACGCCCGTGCACAAGAGTTGGGCCGCCATCAACGATTGCTCGAAAGAATAATCCCCTCCGGTTGTGGTGATGTTGGCTCCGGTCGACTGAAAATGCATGGCAATCTGCCCGGCTGGAGCGTTGTGGACTGAACCAACGAAATCCGTGGGGCTCGGAAACCGCCCTTTCGTTTCAAATACGCGGGTCAAGAAATCATAGGTTTCCGACAGCGCACCCCACCCTGTGCCGAAGAAAACCGAGGATGGCGCGTCAACCTTGCCCGAGTCTTCATGGGCCGCGATGGCCAAAACTAAGGCCAAGCGGGGCAGACGCTTTAGCCGACGAACCGAGGGGGGAGGAAGCATCCCTGACATCTTCTGCAGAGGAACCATGCCCTTGCACACGCTTCCCCTGTAAACGCTTTCCATGGTCGCTAGAGTCCCTCCAGCCCCTGTCAGGCAGGAGCTTCCGAGGATTGCCATGGATCCTGTCTTTTTCGGCGCCCCGGAGCATGTTGATTCACGTGGCACACCGATGATCACCGCCGCGTTATTTCCTCCAAAACCGAAGGAATTTGACAGAACCGTTCCAATCGGAGCGTTGCGCACTTGAGCTACGGGTTCCAACTTTAGCTCAGGATCCGGGAGGCGCATCCCAACGTTTCCAGGAACGAGGTGGCTCGAAACGCTTATCGCTGCAACCACCGCCTCAATGGCGCCAGCAGCGGCAAGCGAATGTCCAAAGGCGCCTTTGACGGAAGAGAGCAACGGCTTTTCCCTGGGGAAAAGCGCATGGATGGCCTTGGCCTCGGAAAGGTCATTGTCCCGTGTTCCGGTGCCGTGAAGGTTGACATAATCGACATCCGAGACGGAAATCCCCGCATCCTGGATAGCTGCCTGCATAGCGGCCAGGGCACCCTGGCCCTGGGGGTGGGGCATCACGGGGTGATGCGCGTCACAGGATAACCCTGCACCGAGAATTTCACCCATAGCTCCCTCCGGCTGGTTAGCGACAAGAAGAAGCACAGCCGCACCTTCGGCTACAGACATTCCTCGCCGGTCCCTGTCCAGGGGCCGGGCACCCTCGGGATCGATGAGTTGCAACGAGTTAAACCCGTAATAGGTGAGACGACACAAGGAATCGGCCCCTCCGGCGAGAACCCGTTCTGCATGGCCAGCCCGCAGCATCTCCACCGCGATTTTTATAGCCGCGGCCCCGGACGAACAGGCTGTCGAAACGGTGATTGCGGGTCCCGTACACCGGTAGCGACGGGCGATATCCTCTGCAACCGAGCCGACTGCATGATAACGGAATAAGTCTGGATCATAGGTTTTGTTCTCCAGGTACGCCTCGGTGGTCAACAATCCGCCGGTTGTGATCCCCAGCACCACTGCATCTGGGGCCTTTTCCATTCCGGCCATGGCTTCATCTGCCGCAAGGCGGGCTAACTGGTGGGTTCTAGGAACTGAGTCTGTTCCGGCCGGTGCCGTGACCTCCCCGACCGGAAGGGGCTGCATTGGAGCAGTGGTGAAAAGACCTAAAGGTCGGAGGCCAATGAAACCTTTCTGAAGCGCCTCTTTTGTGTGCACAATCCCATGTCCGAGTGAACTTATGACCCCCATGCCGGAAATATAAACCCGTGTCTTGGTCAATGAACCGCCTCTCTGGAGTTTTCGTAGATATAGGCTGCCAGAGTTCTCAGAGTCACAAACACCTTTTCCCCGATTTCTCTGTTGTCGATCTTAACGCCATAATCTTTTTCGATCATGATGACCATTTCCAGCACGTCGATGGAATCAATCCCGAGATCACCGCCCACCAACTGGGCATCCTCTTTGATATCAAAGGGATGCACGTCGGAAAGATTCAAAACTTCAACGATCTTGGCCTTCAGCTCATTGAGCAACTCTTCCATTCGACCTACCGTAAGAATCGGCTCGGGAGCATCGTGAGAACCCTTCCCCCGGAATGTATGTAATAGGCATCGGCCGTGTTCCTTTACAGCCAGCGAAAATCGTGATATTAATTATACTATATTATATTTCTTGGGGTATTATTAGCAAGATTTTTCGCTCAGAGAGATGGAACGAATCGATATCCGTGTCGAAGACCTCTTGCCTCATCGCGGCAGGATGAAGCTTATCGATGAAATCATTGAGCTGGATGAAGAAAAGGCCGTGACCAGGGCTACGGTTACCGACCTTTGGCCCCTTTTTGACGGAAAGACGGTGAACCCCCTCGTATTGATTGAACTTGTGGCCCAAACAGCCGGGATTAGCAACTGCTGGGGCGGAATAAAGAAGCACGGTGACAAGTTTGAGAGAAAAGGATGGTTGGTTGGCGTCAAGCGTTGTCGTTTGCTTGTTGATGCCGTTCCTTTGCATACCTCCATCATCACCAGGTGTGAAAATCAATTCAAACTGCAGAACTACAGGGAAATCCTGGGAACGGCCTGGATCCATTCGCACGTTGTCGCTGAAGTCAGGCTGCAACTCCTTCAACCTGATTAGGCTACCTGGACGATTTTCCTGACGAAACGGTGCCCCATGGACGAAAAACATTATGGAAAGACGGCTATTGTCACAGGTGCCAGCAGAGGGATCGGACGAGCCGTAAGCGTCGAGTTGGCCAGATGCGGATACCGGGTTGCCGTCAACTATGCCTCTGACGAACGGGGAGCCAGCGAGACCCTCGATTTGATAAAGCGTGAAGGGACAGGCGGCAAAATCATACGATTCGATGTTGCGAATTTCGAGGACACGCAAAAAGGCGTTGATGAAATTATCTCAGACTTTGTATCCGTTGATGTTCTGGTCAATAACGCGGGGATCACCGCAGACGGCCTGTTCGTCATGATGCCTCGGAAAGACTGGGACTCGGTCATCAACACGAGCCTCAATGGATTTTACAACGTGACCAAACCGGTGCTTGAAAAAATGATTCGCCAGAAACGGGGAGCCATTGTATCTATCGCTTCCGTTGCCGCTCTCATCGGCAATAGAGGCCAGGCCAATTACTCGGCGGCCAAGGCCGGGCTGATCGGAGCCAGCCGAGCTCTTGCTTCCGAAGTCGCCAGACTTGGAGTCCGGGTCAACGTCGTAGCCCCGGGGCTTATAGACACAGGAATGACGAAGAATGCACCGGTGGAAAACATCAAACGCCTGATTCCCATGGCCAGGCTCGGCAAACCGGAGGAAATCGCGAAGGTGGTTAGATTTCTCTGTTCCGAAGACGCCTCATACATCACCGGCCAGGTCATCTCTGTAAACGGCGGGATGTTTTAGCGCCACCTTGGTGCCGCCAGCCATTTTTATGAAAAAAAACAAAATATTAACGATTTTGCTGATCACGACGATCTCGACGGCAGCGTGCTTCCGTATCGGTTGGGCAGATCTTTCGGAGGAGGGGAGATTCTTCGCCGAAAGGCTCTCCTCGATAAGCGCAGAGTTCATCCAGGAAAAACATATGAAAATCCTCTCCAGGCCTCTTCTCTCCGGAGGCAGCTTTCATTTTAGGGCTCCCAATTCACTTCGCTGGGAATATCGATACCCGGTTCGAAGTGTTCTGCTCGCCCATGACGGGAAAACCAAACGATATGTCTTGAGAAACGGAACCGTCATCGAAGATGCAGGAGCCCATCTCCAGTCGATTCCTGTCGTCCTTGAAGAGATCACCCGGTGGCTGAGAGGGCGGTTTGATGAAAATCCCGCGTTTACCGTCCAGCAGGAACCCGGCCCGAAGATAGTGCTCAGGCCAAAAGAAAAGGACCTTGCTTTGATCATCCAGCGAATCGAGCTCATCTTCTCGGAACAACCGGGAATAATGAAATCGGTGGTGATATACGAAGGCGAAGGTTCGTTTACCCGACTCGATTTCAGAAACGTGATGCTTAATCAGCCTTTGGACGATTCTCTGTTCCGGGAATTCCGATGAAGCATTTGTGCTTAGCGTTGAGTACCCTTTGCCTTTTCACCTCCTGCACCAGCCTGCCGGCGGTTCATCCCGTAGATGGTCCGGCTGCGTCTGCCTCATTGAAGAGGTGTGGCAGCATGTTTCCAGAGGGTAAGTGGCAATTTCTGCATTCCATCGAAGCCACGATGCCTGGCGGTGAAAGGGTTTTGATCATGGGATTGACGATCATCTCTTCCCGTGCCCGGACGGCCCGATGTGTCATCATGACCATCGAAGGGCTGGTGGTTTTTGATGCGCAGTATGACCGACAAGTCACCATCAACCGAGGAATTCCTCCTTTTGACTCCGGGGCTTTCGCCAGAGGC
>JAGUZM010000302.1 GCA_020060805.1 Deltaproteobacteria bacterium
CACCATCTCGTCGAGAAGGCTTGCGTCCTCCGAAGCCGTGATGTACTCCGCCAGGGCGAGAACCGGCCAGAACACGATATCGCCGTGGGAGTCGCCTGCCCGGATGTTCCGCTCCCGATCGAAGAACATGAACCACTGGGGCCAGTCCCCGTCAGGGTTCTGGGTTTTGAAGACGCGGATCAGAAGGTCCCTTACCGGCTCATGGCGGTTCAACGACAGCAGCAACTCCACCGGCCCCTGAGAAATGTCACGGGTCCCCCAGCCGCCCCCTGTGTATTGCTCAAGGCCGCGCGGGGCGAGGTAATGGATCAGGGCGTTGTGGATAAACCAGGGCAGGATCTCGGCAAGACCTGCTGCCCTGATCGCCAGGGAACTGCCTACAGGCGGATGGAGTCGGAGACCCGAGGTGATCTCGGTCCAGAAGCGCGATCTGTCCGGCCCTGCTCCCTCAACAGGCCCTTCTGAAATCAAGCAGCCTTTTATGCGGAAGCCGACAGAAAGGGCCGGCGCGCTGACCATGCAGAGATAAGGCTGATTTCTGGAGCGGCCGTCCTGGAACAGGAGTTCGTCGCCTCCCATGCGCTCGATGCCCGTGCCGGAAAGAGGTTCTATCCGGAAACCTCCTTCCGGAAAGCGGCGGCCCACATCTGAATTCGGGACCGGATGCACGAATACCCCATCGCTGTCCCGGATGTATCGGACCGGTACGACATCACTGCCGTCGTCCCCGTTGATGGCCACGTGGTTAGACAAGAGGAAGCGGAGGGGTTTCCCGGATATCACCTCCACGAACAGGGTCAACTCGTGGCAGTCCGTGGCCGCCTCGCTCCGGACGACGATCAACCCGCCCCTATGCTTGTAAATCCAGCGGCAGCCCTCGGGGGCCATATCGAAGGCGGAGGGCACATCCAGAAGGTGCCACCCATCGGTCAGTTCCAAGAACAGACGCTGGCCGTTGCCTCGCAGGAGGCTGAGATAGCTGTGGGTCGTGGACAGGAAGCGGTTGATGCTGACGTGGCCCTGGGTCACCATGGAATGAAATACACCGGCCATCCATGCATTGGATGTGAGGGACGCCTCATCCGGGATCAGACGGCGACCTGTGCGGAGGATATGAGCGTGGGGCCTCAATGTGTTCAACTCCTTCGCTTTCAAGACCACGTGCCGGTTTGCTCCGGTGAAGAAGGAAAGCAACCGGCCATCCTCCAGCTCCTCCGCCCGGCGCTCCCCCCCAAAGAGTTCCGCCATCTCCCCCTGGGTCAGCGTTTCTGCTTTGAGGAGGGGAGCGGCGCTGAAAAGAGTGGCCGCCGGTTTTGAGGCGGCTGACGGGTTTGGGTCTGCCGGGGGCGCGGATTCCCGCAAGCCCATCGCCTTGTCGATGAAAACGAGATCAGCCTCTGAGGAGGCGGCAGGGTGGTCCGCTTCAAACCAGCCGAAAAAGCCCCGCTTCTCGGCCTTCCCCGGCTCCAGCAGGACCGGAGCCTCCTGAATCGCCACCAGCGAGTGCTCGTGCTGCAAACGAGAACCGGACAACCCGCTCGTGAGGGCCACGGGCGACTCGCCGGCGCGGGTGGAGAGACCGTGCAACTGGAGCGCGTCCGTTGCGTAGCTCACGCCTTTTCCAAGGCTGCCGATCAAGGTCCAGGGGTTCCGTCCTCCCATCGATATGTTCTGGCGCGAAGCGAGGACGAGGCCCCGTTCCGGATGGGATAAAGGCGCATGGTCCACGTAGTGGCTGACGTAGTATTCGTTTGTCCGCACCGCGGCGTAATGAGCGAGAGCCAGGTCCTGAGCGTAAATAAGATCAACCCTCTCCGCTCCGGCCGATCGGTTCTCGAGCAACACGTGCCAGAACCAGGCCGGAACCGCCTCCGCCAGAACCAGGGAAACGCGGAACCGGATTCCCCGCCATTCCCCGTGGGCGGTCATGCCCCGCTGGTCGACGTGAATCGCTGCAGGGCTGCGGGGCCCGAGGAGGGGCGTAAACACCGGCGAGGCGCCCAGCCGCCGCAGGTAGAGATTCGCAGGGCCCCCTTCGATCTCCGTGCCGAGAAACAGGTTCAGGAGGATGTCACCATGGTCGATTCGCCGGATCGAGCCGTTGGCATTCACCTGTATGCTCAAGCCGGCAGCGCTTTCGAGGCGAATTGGAAATTCAGGAGACGAGGGGTTGAGTGGAGTCATATGGTTTTTCCTGTAGATTTCTTTAGAGGTCGTTGCCCTGTGGAGGCTCAGTGGTTCTCATATTGACCTGAAATCATAGCCGAAATGCGACGCTTTATCAATGCCGTTTCTATGCTTAACGGCTTTCACACGTCGTAGAGGAGGGGCTTAAGCCTCTCCCCTACAGAGGCTTTTCAAAATCCCTCCAGCGAGGCTGTCCGACAACTGGTTTCCCCTCCCCTGGTGGGAGGGGATGAAGGGGAGGGGGAATCGTGGAACTTGATGAATGTTCTCCATCTTTTCCACCCCCACCCTTACCCTCCCCCATCAAGGGGGAGGAATTTACAGAGTTATCGGACAGCCTCCACCCCCCCTTTAATAAAGGGGGGCTGGGGGGATTTTTGATGGATATTCCACGGAGAGTGATTAACGGTACAATAAGTTATGGTGTCTCTGGGAACTGTGGGGTGTGGCCTCTGACCCCGGCGGTTCCCATTCGCAAAAAAATGTGTTATGAATAGTCAGGAAGGAGAAGGCGAAGTTTTCGTAAATCGAGCAATTTCAGGGCCGATCAAAACGCTCCGCGACCATGCGTTCCACTAGTAAGCGGCACAACGGTCGGCAAGACAGAGGAGAGAAAACATGTCTGTGTATCTAGTCGTCGAGGGCAAAGTGAAGCACCAGGAGAAATATAAAGAGTATATCGCCGCGGTTTCGGAGATCATCGCCAGCCACAAGGGTCGTTATCTGGTGCACGACGGCAAAGTGACCCCGCTGTTCGAAGGAAGGGAATTGGAACGGAGGAACCCGGAGAAGGTCCTTATTGTTGAGTTCCCGACCGCGGCCGATCACCGACGGTGTTTCACATCGCCCGAATACCAGGCGATCGTTCCCCTTCGTGACGCAGCAGCCGAATTCCGCGCGGTCCTGCTCGAAGGGTACGTGCCCGAGAAGCGATAACCGGGCGCCGCAGAGTGCGGCCACGAGAAATCGCCCGTGGGCACAACCCTTCCCTCAACAATCTGAACTTTTATCTCATGTTATATCCGAAGGAGGACCTTTATGGAGACCCGCGATCTGGTGCCTGACCATCAACTGGATCAGGTAGGACTGCATCACCTTGGACAGGTGTACTGGAATCGATCCACACCGGAACTCTACGAGCACGCCATACGCCGTTACGAGGCCCAGATCGCCCACCTGGGCCCTTTGGTGGTATCCATGGGTCAGTATACCGGTCGGGCTGCAAAGGATAAGTACGTGGTGGATGAACCGAAAACCACACAGGACATCTGGTGGGGAAAGGTGAATGTGAAATACTCTGAGGAGAAATTCAACGGCCTCCACCAACGTATGACCGCCTACCTTCGAGGAAAGACAGTGTTCGTGCAGGACTGCTACGCAGGGGCGGATGAGAGGTACAGACAATCTGCGCGAGTGATCACGGAATTTGCATGGCATAGCCTTTTCGCCCGCAACATGTTCATCCAGTTGCCGAGGGACCGCGCCTTGATCAAGGCCTTTGTCCCGGATTTTACCATCCTTCACTGTCCCAATTTCCACGCGGACCCGGATGATGACTTGACCCGCAGCGGGACCTTTGTAGCTATTCACATCAGCAAGAAGCTGGTGCTGATCGGCGGCACCGCCTATGCCGGGGAGATCAAGAAGTCCATCTTTACGGTCCTCAATTTTCTGCTTCCCGCGCAGGATGTCCTTTCCATGCACTGCTCCGCCAACCTGGGCAAGGATAACCAGGACGACGTCGCCATATTGTTCGGCCTGTCCGGGACGGGCAAGACCACGCTGTCGGCGGATGCGAGCCGGCTGCTCATAGGGGACGACGAACACGGGTGGTCAGACAAGGGAATCTTCAATTTCGAGGGGGGCTGCTATGCCAAGGTGATCCGACTTTCAAAGACCTCGGAGCCTGAAATCTACGAGTGTACCCGCCGTTTCGGCACGATTTTGGAGAATGTGGCGATGAACACGACCGTACGCCGTCTTGACCTGGACGACGCGACTCTGACGGAAAACACCCGGGCTTCGTATCCCCTTTCTCATCTGCCCGCTGCGGTGCGGTCCGGGATGGCCGGCCACCCGCGCAATGTGATCCTGTTGACGGCCGATGCCTTTGGGGTTCTACCCCCTATTGCAAGGCTCACGGAGGATCAGGCCATGTATCACTTTATCAGTGGATACACCGCTAAGGTGGCGGGAACGGAAAAGGGTGTGAAGGAACCTATCGCTACATTCAGTGCGTGTTTCGGCGCCCCTTTCATGGTGCGCCATCCCTCTGTCTACGCCCGGTTGCTGGCCAAGAAAATCACCGAGAGCAGGGCAAACTGCTGGTTGGTCAACACAGGGTGGACAGGAGGCCCTTACGGGGTTGGGTCGCGCATGAAAATCGAATTCACCCGCGCTCTTCTCCAGGCGGCACTCAACGGTTCCCTCGAAAAGGTGCCCACGAAGTCTGAACCTGTCTTTGGGTTTCTCGTGCCGTCGGAATGTCCGGGGGTGCCTTCAGAGATCCTTGATCCGCGCGGCACATGGTCTCTTGCATCGGACTACGATTCACAGGCAAAAAAACTGGCAGTTCTATTCAAGGAGAACTTCGCCCAGTTCAAGGACCAGGCCTCAAAGGGCGTTCAGGAAGCGGGCCCTCGAGTCAGCTGACCCATCGGGAAAAGAACGAACCGCGGATTTCGCCAGCGGGAATGGCCGGGAATGGATCGGGTATTCGGTCTGGGCCTGTCCAGGCTGGAGATAGTCAAAAAAAACCTCAAGGCACTTTCCCCGCCACCGATACCGGTATTGGTTGACTACCGCGATTCTCTGTGAAATACTCCCTCCTCAACGCCTTTCTTCATGGAGGCCCTTGGGCCGTTCAGCAGTGCTTCTGAAGAACGAGCATCAAGCGCCGGGTGCGGCAAAAAAAGCGCCCTGCAAACGGTATCACTGCAAAAGCCGGAGCATCACCTTAAACCTGCGTGTGCAAAAAAAGCATCAGTACCGGGACTCAGGAAGACCGGCACGCGGATAACCCTATCAATCGCACGGAGGGAGGAAGAGCATGAAGAGTTTTTTCGGACTGGACTCTCCCCAGGACCAGACGCCCCAGATCAGGCTCGAAGACCTTGACTTCTCTAAACTTACCCGAATCATCAGGTGGATTCTGCTGGCCGTCGTCGTGGTTGTCGCCTTGATGGCATTGAACTGGGCCAGGACATTCTACACTGACTGGCTCTGGTTCAGCAGGCTGGGCTATGAGTCGGTGCTCCTGAAAGTGATGTCCACCCAAATCTGGCTGTTCCTGCTGGGGGCGCTGATCTTCGCAATCCTGGCCGCTCCCAACCTCTACGTGGCCTTCCAGGGCGTCAGCAAACTGCCTTTACAGGACGGTCAGGGACTCCTCCCGGCGCAAACCCAGAAAACTGCCCGAAAACTCCTGATGTGGGTCGCAGGCGGGGCGGCGGTAGTGACGGCCCTCTTCCTCGCGGGCAGACCGGCGTCGGAGTGGGACACCATTCTCCGCTTCCTGAACGGGGTGGCTTTCAATGAAGCGGACCCCATCTTTCAGAAGGATTTCTCCTTTTATGTTTTCACCCTTCCCGCCCTGAGCTTTGCCCGGACGTGGCTTCTGACGGTGGTGGTGATGATCCTTCTGATCGTGGCGGCCTTCTATTACACGGAAGGAACCCTTCGGGGAGAGAAGTTCGCCCTCAAAGGAAAGGTCAAGTCTCACTTGGTGATTATGGGCGCCTTCGTGTTCTTGCTGATCTCTGCGGGCCACTGGCTGGCCCGCTATGAACTCCTCTTTTCGCCGACCGGGGCGGTTTACGGCGTCGGCTACACTGACGACCATGTCACGCTTCCCGCCAGGACGATCCTGACTGTCGTGGCGATTGCCTCCGCAGGCCTGCTCATAGCCGGCATTCGTTCCGCCAGCAATCGCCTTCTCCTGTATGCTGTGGGCCTGTGGGTGGGGCTCAACCTCCTGGCAGGTAGCGTCATACCCGGTCTGGTTCAGCGACTCATGGTGGAACCGAGCGAAATGGCAAGGGAAAGAGCCTATCTCTCCAACAACATCGATCTCACCAGGCGGGCTTACGGGCTGGAGCATCTCCAGTCGATGAGCCATCCCGCCCGTGGCGAGGTTGATCCGGAGACCGTTGCCAGAAACCAGGGTACCATTCAAAATGTCAGGCTCTGGGATGAGGGGCCTTTGCTCCAGAGCTACAACCAGATTCAGTTCTTCCGCCTCTATTACGATTTCCTTGCCGTTCACACGGACCGCTACAAGGTGGACGGCCAGCTCAGCCAGGTCATGCTGGCCACCCGGGAACTCTCTTCCGAGAAGCTTCCTGCGGAAGCCCAGAGATGGGTCAACCGCCATCTCCAGTTCACTCACGGCTACGGCGTGGCCATGAGCCCGGTCACCACCGTGGAGGCCGGCGGTCGGCCTGGCTTCTTCGTCCGGGATGTGCCGCCGTCAGGGAAGCTCTCCCTCGAGAGACCCGAGATTTACTACGGCCTGAAAAGCCTGGATTTCGTGATCGCGCGGAGCGGAATGGAGGAGTTCAACTACCCGGGTCCGGACGGTCCGGTCTACACCCGGTATGAAGGCAAGGGCGACGTGCCTTTGAGTTCACTCTTCCGGCGTCTGCTCTTCGCCTGGCAATTCATGGACTTGAACATCTTGATCACCAAGGAAATCAACCCGGACAGCCTCATCCAGTACCGGAGAACGGTCAGCGAGCGCTTCTCAACCATAACCCCCTTTCTGCTGAGAGACCGGCAAGCCTACAGCGTGGTGGCCGATGGCCGGCTTTTCTGGATCCAGGACGCCTACACGGTCACGAACCGTTATCCGTACTCCACACCCTGGCAGAACAAATTCAACTACATGAGAAACAGCGTCAAAGCGGTCGTGGACGCTTACGATGGGAGCGTGGATTACTATATCTACGACCCCAAGGATCCCCTCATCCAAACCTACCAGGCCATTTTTCCCGGCCTGTTCAAGAGCAAGGACCAGATGCCCGACTTTCTTCGCGCCCACGTCCGTTATCCCCTGGACCTTTTCACGGTCCAGACCGAGATGCTCCTCCAGTATCACATGGAAGATCCTGTGGTCTTCTACAACAAGGAGGACCAGTGGGCTATTCCTGTGCAGATGTCTTTCGGCAAGACCGAACCCCTGAAGCCTTACTACATCGTGGCCCGCCTGCCGGGGGAAAAGAAAGAGGAGTTCATCCTCATCCAGCCCTTCACGCCGGTCAAGCGCCACAACCTGGTGGGATGGATGGCGGCTCGGAACGATGGAGAACGCTACGGGGAACTGGTGCTTTTCCGATTTCCAACAGGCCGCCATGTGGACGGCCCCAACCAGGTGGAGGCCCGCATCGACAACGATGCCGTGATTTCCGAGCAGTTCACCCTCTGGGGCCAAGTCGGTTCCCAGGTGTTCCGGGGCATTCTCCTCGTCATCCCCCTCGGTGACTCCATCCTCTACGCGGAGCCGGTCTTTCTCAAGCCCGAGGCCCTTGATTTCCCGGAGCTCCGGCGCATCATCCTGGCAGACTCCCGCCAGGTGGTCATGCACATGACCCTGGATGCCTCGATCTCCGCGTTGGTCGGGAAACTGCCGGCAGTGGCTCCTTTGGCCGAGATCAAGGAGAAGATCCCGGAGAGGCCAGCGCCGGGCATGAAACAAGAAGGCATGGAGGCACTCCGCAAAGGGCTGCAGGAGGCGATCGACAAGCTCCAAAGCGTGCTGGACGAGCTTAAACGCATGACACCCTGACGCTTCTTTCGGAGTGACGGAGCAGCCGAATTCCGCGCGACCCTCCTTGAAGGGGCTGCTCCCGACATCTTGTCCTCACGCGTTTCAGTTTATATGGCCGAGAATAATCCTCGCTTTTTTACCTGCCCTGTCCCTATCTCAACTTCGACAAGACCTGACATCAATAGCGGGTACCTGACTTTAGAAAAGCGCCAGGATGCTTAGGGTTTTTCCGTTAAAAGATGGTAAAATATTTAGCGAAAATTTTAAGGAATTAAGGAAAATAAATAAAAAAAAATTAAAGCTTGACATATTGTATTTATTGATGCAAAGTTATATAAAATATTAAAAATGCATGGTTTGTTAATTATTTTAAAAAAAAATGAGAGATGTTAGTCCATAAACTTATGAAAACAGTCTTCCATTTAGTCGGTCTAGCAAGGTTCAGGAGAAAGCCTGGGAAGAGCTAGACAAAACCAATACGGACCTTATACGCCTGAAGGTACTGCTCAAAATCCTTTAACCATGCTCCCGGTGGAACGAGGATGTTCCTTCAGGGAAAAGGGTGCCTGCATTATAACTTAAGGTTGCAAGAAGCGGTTTCCCCTGATTGTTCTTCTCTCTTCTTTTTGATTGCTTACCCTTTCATTTATGTTCTTATCTTTCAACCTCACTTTTTTATCAGGGAAGAGCGACTCAAGGGGCTGAAAAAACCAGACTCCTATGGAATGAACTGCAGAACTGACTGCGTAAAAAAGCAGGGTTGGGCGACAATGCCCGGTGAGAAGGAGCCGTATGGTAGGGCTGCCGGAGAGGTCGCCGATCTGCTTGCAAGCTTAAAGTGTAAGGAGCGCCGGGTCACCGGCAGAAATACTACGGCAGGATGAAGGAGAGGAACGAAAATGGAAAAGTTGTGTGCAATGTGTGAAGTGCGTGGCGTTTGCGGAAAGGGGGTTGATAAGTCAAAACCGGCAGTAAAGTATAAGAATCCAGTCGACAAGCTGACATCGACAGTCAGCTGGCCTACTGTATTCAGCAGATACTGCTACTTTTGTGACAAGAAAAACGATGGACTCATCAGGCTTTAGAATCACGATACCAGGCAGGTCGAAAAGGAAGAGATGTTTTAGAGTAAGTTGATATCACAGGAAAAGATCATATGTGATTATGACTGTATTTATCCAAAAGCATCTCTAAGACTTGCAAGAACAACAAAACCTCAGAACTATTGCTGAGCAAAAAAGGAGAATCAG
Source organism: Deltaproteobacteria bacterium (assembly GCA_020060805.1). Lineage (GTDB taxonomy): Bacteria > Desulfobacterota > DSM-4660 > Desulfatiglandales > HGW-15 > JAHECH01. Next base: position 9,202 of record JAGUZM010000302.1, read on the forward strand.
AATGAATATTTATGTGGGTAATTTGTCTTTTGAAGTTACCGAACAGGATCTGAAGCAAGCCTTTTCAGCCTTTGGTCAGGTAGAATCCGCCAAAATTATTAAAGACACCTACGACGGAAGATCAAAAGGATTCGGGTTTGTGGAGATGGCCGGCCGCGCTGAAGCCCACTCCGCAATAGATGGCCTTAACGGAAAAGAGCTGAAGGGACGAGCTGTCAAGGTTAATGAGGCTCACTCCCGCTCTGGAGGCCGCCGAGGTGGAGCAAGACCGGCCGGGGGGCAACGTTTCTAGTAATCGGTAACAGGAGATATGAGACTGGGCAACCTGTCAGAGGAGTATTAACCCGACACCGAACTACGGCTGTGAGAAGGTCTGACTTCCGGCTGGGCTCATAAGTCAGCCTCCCAAGCTGATTGTTATGTTGTCGTCTTATGTGTCCCCATTCTAAATCATTTCTTTTTGGTTCAGTACAGTGGTTGGCCCTTGAAGGGCTTGAGCCGTGTGAGGTGAAAGTCTCATGCACGGTTCCCGGAGATCTCCCGGCTGGCGAAAAGGTTATATTCAAAAAAGGGCGCCTGAGGGTCCAAACTTTCCAAATGTTATAGAATACACAGGAGAATCTATTTTGGCACAGATCATGACAACTAAAGAAATGGCGAAGTATTTAAAATTGCATCAGATAACGATATGTAAATTATCCAAAGAGGGTAAAATCCCGTCAGTTCGTATCGGTAGGGTCTGGCGATTTGATAGGGAGGTAGTAGATGAGTGGATCGCCAAAGGCCAAAATAAATAATGCGAGACTCCCTCCTATGCAAACCCTGCTTTCCTTCGGATGTTCGACTATGAATCCGAAAAAGAGGTTACAGGTAAATATGCAGCTGAATTGTTTGCCCCTCTCAAGAGGGCCGCAGATTCGCTGATAGAGAGGTGATTGAAGGAGGTCTTAAGCAATGGCAGCAAAAGAGATTAAATATGGCGCAAAGGCAAGAGAAAAGCTGATGAAAGGTGTGGACATTCTGGCCAACGCGGTTAAGGTCACCCTTGGACCGAAAGGACGAAATGTCCTTCTTGAAAAATCTTGGGGATCCCCCAAGATCAGCAAGGATGGGGTGACCGTTGCGAAGGAGATTGAACTGGAAGACAAGTTTGAAAACCTGGGCGCACAGATGGTCAAGGAGGTGGCTTCCAAGACATCCGACGTAGCGGGGGACGGGACCACCACGGCGGCAATCCTGGCCCAGGCCATCTACCGTGAGGGGGCCAAGCTGTTGGCGGCGGGCGGCAACCCCATGCCCATTAAGCGGGGCATTGAAAAGGCCGTTGATCTGGTGGTTGGAGAACTGAAAAAGATCTCCAAACCCACGAAGGAGAAAAAGGAGATCGCCCAAGTGGGCACCATATCGGCAAACAACGACAGC
>JAGUZM010000035.1 GCA_020060805.1 Deltaproteobacteria bacterium
GCTGCTCCCCGTGATGGGGAGGTTCGCCGCCAGGTCCTTGGTGATTTCGATGTTGTTCACGCGGGCGTAGTTGTCGAGCAGTTGCACCGTCCGGTTGAGGGTGTCGTTGATGTCCACCCTCTCAAGGTGGGGTTCCATCTTGCGGGCATAGCCGAGCATGTTGTGGACCACCTTTTTCATCCGGTCTACGTAGTCATTGATGATCCTGAGGGTGTTCTCGTATTCCCCGAAGTTCTTCACCTTCCGGGGGTCTTCTTCCATCAGAAGATCTTCCATCCATCCCGTCTTCTGCAGGATGACCGCAAGGGGGTTGTTGATCTCGTGGGCCACGCTGGCCGCCATCTTGCCCAGGGCCGCCAGTTTGTCCGAGTGAACGAGTTCCGCGTTCAGCTGGTGCATTTCCGTGTCCGCCTGCTTCAGGCGTCTGATCGTCCCGCTCGTGGTGACCACCGTGGTAAAGATGATGGCCAGAACCCCAAGGGCAATGATCGCAATCTCCACATTCTGGGTGGTGGTGAGACTCGTCATCTCCTCGGACACTTCGTGGCTGATGACCAGGAGCCACCGGCCGTCCCTCAGCCACTTCCCGGCATAGAGGACCCGGTTGCCTCTGTCGTTTTTCCTTTCGATCACCGTCTCCGTTCCGCCGAACCCGGAAGGATCCAGGCCGGAGCGGTAGAGGATTTCTCCCCCGAACCGGGGCCTTGTCTGGTAGATGCCCTCCCGGTTGATGATGAAGGCATCCCCTGTTTTGCCCACCTGGGCGGCCCGCACGATGGAGCTAAAAATATCGGGATCGATCGTGGCCCGGAGAATCCAGTTCTTCTGGCCCTCCTGCCGGCGGACGGCGATGATGAAGTGCGGCAACTGCCGGTATCCCGTGTAGACATCGCTGATGTAGATCCCCTTGCTCATCACTTCGCCGAACCAGTCCTGCTGGTAGTAGTTGAGTCCCTCGAGCTCGTAGGGGCCGACGTAGCTCAAATGCTGGCCGGCGTTGTCGATCACCCCGAGGTCCACGAATGCGCCCGCTCGGGTGTTCATGATGTGAAAAATCTGGGAAAGCCGCTTTTCGTCATTGATTTCGTTGAAGGCGTGGGCGTCCGCCATGGCCGAGAGGATGGCGGCCCGCTCCTTGAGGAAAAGATCGACTGCATTCGACTGAGACCTGGCCCGGTAAAGAATCTGTTCTCTTGTTCTGTCCTTGTAGACTTCCGAGAAGTGGTAGTAGATGGTGGAGCCGAGGAGCAGGAGCGGCGCCAGAGAGACGAGCAGGGTAATCCCGATCATCTTTCTCTGGAGCTTGGCGTATTTCATTTCAACTCTCGATCTGCCATCCCGGCTGAGGCGAACCCCGGATGCGTGGTCCGAGGTCAAAAAAAGCGTAACCCGGGACCGGTGAGCGGCCTGCCTGAAGGGGCCACGGCCCTACCAGTACCTTAGAACCTTGTTGATCTGGGCCGAGCGGATCTTGTTTTCCTGGGAATCCTTCTTCTGGATGGCGTCCGCCACCTTGGCCAGAAGCTCCTCCAGCTTGACCGGCTTCAGGACGTAGTCAAAAGCACCCAGCTTCATCCCTTCGATGCTGGTCTCTACGGAAGCGTGACCCGTCAGGAGGATCACCTCGGTGATGGGCTGGATCTTCTTCATCTCCCTGAGCGTTTCGATACCGTCCATGCCGCCGGGCATCTTGACGTCCAGGATGACCACGTCATAGCTTCTTTTCTTCATCAGGTCCAGCGCTTCTTCGCCGCTTCGAACCCCCGTGGCATCGATCTTGCGCTGTTCCATGCGCTTGACAATCGTCTCCAGGAAATCCTCTTCGTCATCGACAACCAAGACATTGAAATAATGCATGGATTCCTCCTTAACGGGAGAACCGACCCCCGTTCGTGGGTTGAACCAAACCCGCTGGAATCTGTTCCCGTGGGCTTCCTGATTCAACTATAAATGAATGTCCTCGTTTTTGCAATTCCCCAATCTCCGGCTCCGGCCTTTTTTCAGGCACCCCTTCTTGAAGTGCCCTCTCGACCCCACAGAGATTTACACCAAGCCGAGGATCTTCCACCATACGCCGGCCACCAGGACGAGGATCACGATGAGGACGGGGGTGGCCACGGCGCCGGCCCGGGTGAGGTCGGAAGCCTTGAAATACCGGTAGCTGTATGTGATCGCATTGGGGGGGCAGCCGATCACCAGGAGCATGGCGAAAGAAGTGCCCATCCCGAGGCAAAGGGCCAGGATCGTGGGGTCCACCCCCTCGAGCTGGGCCATCGGAATCACGATGGGCAGCACCAGGGCCGCAGCCGCCACATTGGCCATGGCATTGGTCACCAGGGCGCCGAAAACCGCCACGCCCACGAAGAGCAGGAGCCATCCCTGCCCTTTGATCAGGGGGAAGAAGAGGTTGGCAAAATAGGCCGCAGCCCCTGACCCGTCCATGGCAAGGCCGAGGGCGATGCCTCCCCCGAAAATGAAAAGCGCCGTCCCCCATTCGAGCCCGCTGTGGATATCTTCCCACTTCAGCACGCCCCCGATGATCAGGGCCGCCACCCCGAGCATGCCTGTCACGGAGTAATCCA
>JAGUZM010000397.1 GCA_020060805.1 Deltaproteobacteria bacterium
CCAGTCCGTGGGAACGATCACGCCTGTAACCGCGGTCATTTTGGCTCGCGGTTTCGTCACCCCCGTTTCATTTTGACACCACCTCCTTCACTCACCATCCATCCAATCCATGATTTTGCCTTCCTTCATTTAAGCAGGACCCGTGCCAAACCTTAACACACTGGAATCCATAGCATTTTTTAGACGAAGGGAAAAGCAGGGGGAACGAGGGGTTCCGATGGGACAGGGGAATCCACTGTTCAAGATCTCCCCCCGGCAAGTCAAGTGTCCAAAATCCTTGGGTTTAGCTCGTCACCTGGAGAAATAAGAAATCCAAGTTCCGTTATTTTGCCCATCGGAACCCGCAGTTCCTCCTTTTCGAACCTCGATTCGGCCTCTCCGACTCACGGAGGGGGAGAAGAAAGGGGAGATTCCTGCACCTGCCGGGGGTGCTCTCCGGTGTCCTGTTATGAGGAGGGTTTGAACTCTTCCTTGCGGATTCCGTACCTCTTCATGAGTTTGTGGAGCTGCCGGGTCGTGATGCCGGCAGCTTTCGCTGAATCCTTGATCTTTCCCCGATGGCGGTTCAATTGTTCCTGGATGTAACCTTTTTCTATTTCCTTCAGCCCTTCCCTTCTCGCTTCCGCCAGGGTCATTGAGGCGTCCGGCGGGGCGGAGGATGGGGCCTCATCCGTCTCCAGGAGTTCGCCCGGAAAGCTTTCAGGGCTGAGAACGGATGATGGTTCGAGGATGTAAGCCCGTTCGATCAGATTCTCCAGTTCTCTGATATTGCCGGGCCAGGGATATTTCAGGAAAGCCTCGATCACAACCGGTTGGACATGCCGGATCCCTTTGGGATTGAACTTGCCCATGCGCCTCAGGAAAACATCAACGAAGTGAGGGATATCTTCTTTCCTTTTACGCAGGGGCGGCACTTCGATGGGAAACACGTTCAACCGGTAATAGAGGTCCTTCCTGAACTGCCCCTCATCGCACATTTTCTTCAGGTCCGTGTTCGTCGCTGCGATGACCCGGACGTTTGCATCAAAGGTTTCCTCTCCTCCCACCCGCTGGAATGTCCCGTCCTGGAGGATCTGGAGGAGCTTGATCTGCGCCGATGGGGTGATCGTCGCGATTTCGTCCAGGAAGATCGTTCCCCCTTTGGCGATCTCAAAACGGCCCAGCTTTCTTTTGACCGCACCCGTGAAAGCCCCCTTTTCGTGGCCGAAGAGTTCACTCTCCAGGAGAGTGTCAGGAATCGCGCCGCAGTGAACGCTGATGAATTGAGCGTCCCTGCGGTTGCTGTGCTTATGGATGAGGTTGGCCAAAACACCTTTCCCGGTCCCCGTTTCACCGATCAACAGGACGGTGCTCTTTGTCGGTGCCACGGACCGGATCTTGTCGAACACGGCCATCATCGCCTTGCTTCTGGTCTGAACGATCTCCAGGGAGTCGGCCTGCCAGAACTTGTCCCTCAGGTAGTCCAGTTCAGACTGGATGAGGATGGTCTCATCGATGCTGTCTATGACAAAACGGACTTCATCGCGGCTGAGAGGATAGGTGAGGTAGTTGCTTGCCCCGGCTTTGACGGCCATCACCGCTTTGCGGATCATGTCCTGGGGGGCCATGACGATGATCTCGATGGTGGGATTGACTTCCCAGAACGCCTGGAGCCCGTCACCTTCCCCGGATTTTGATTCCTGGAGAATATCCAAGTCGATGAAGAGGTAATCGAAGCGCTTGGTGCGGAGCATGTCCAGGGCCTTGTCCCCGGTGGTGGCCAGGTCAACCCTGAAGGCGGAGCGGTGGCAGGCGCGGATGATGCGATAGGTTTCCCGCTCTTCCGATACGACAAGGATTGATCTCATGCATTTCTCCAGGGAACCATGCCCCGCTTAAGGTCCCGGGCGGTTCGACTGCTAAACCCGTGCGCGGCGACGCCCATGTCATGGAATGCATCGTCTCTAAGAGGGAAGAAAAATTTTTTTGCAAAGGAGACTACCCTTTTTTTGGGCGAAGTCAACAAAAGAAACCTCTGATCTTAACTTTATGACCCTGTAGCAGTTCTATTTGGCTCGGACATTGGAGATACCCCTCTGCCCTGCAACCGAGTGAGACACGGGCGGTTTTTAATGGGGTTGTTATTTGGGTGGTTTCGAGTTATAAATATAGGGGTTCTTGGATTAGCGCAAGGGAGTTGGTCAACGGATGGTTAAGCTTAAAGTCTTGGTTTTCCTGTTGCTCGGGTCTCTGCTTTTTGTTCCTTCCTCCGGATCTGCGGCTGAAGAGAAGGGATCTTCAGCCCCTGCCAACCAGCAAAAGCTTACCTTGTCCAAAGCGGTCATGTGCGAATCTCTGAAAGAACATGCTCCCTACAACCCTGGGGTGGTGTTTCCTCTGAGGATCGGCAAAATCCACTGTTTCACGGAGTTTGACACGGTACCCAAAAGAATGACCATCTATCACAACTGGTACTACAGGAGCAAGCTGAGCGCCAGGGTGAAGCTAAACCTTCAGCCGCCCCGGTGGTCCACGTACAGCACCATTCAGCTCGAAGAGGCGGACAGGGGCCCCTGGAGAGTGGAGATCACGGACCAGGACGGCCTCGTCATCGGGATTGTGAGATTCAGCATCACGGATTGAACATGAGGAACGCACTCCTTTTTTTGTCGAGCATCCGGTGGCAGGATATCGCTGATGTTGCTTTGAACAGCTATATCCTCTTCCGCTTGTACGTTCTTTTTCGTGGGACCAATACCTTTCGAGCCTTGGTCGGTTTGGCGGTCCTCTGGTTCTTCCAGGGAATCGCCGCCTCCCTCGGGCTCATCATCACGAGCTGGGCTGTCCAGGGCATTACCGCCCTCGCCGCTCTGATCATCATCGTGGTTTTCAGGAACGAGATCCGATCCGTTCTCCAGGTCAAGAACATGGGAGCCATCCTGTGGGAGCTTCCTCGCAGCGTATCCAAAACGCCCATAGAAATCATCGTTGAAAGCGTCTTCGGGCTGAGCCAGCGAAAGGTGGGGGCTCTGATCGTTCTCCCCGGCAATGACGACCTCTCTGACATCGTTCACAGCGGCATTCCCTGGCAGGGCTTGGTCTCCAAAGAAATGATCACCGGGATTTTCTGGGAAGACAACCCGGTCCATGACGGCGCTGCGATCATTCAGGGCAACCAGGTGGCCGAAGTCGGGGTCATCCTGCCCCTCAGCCACCGGAAGGATTTCCCCAGCTATTACGGGACCCGGCACCGTGCGGCGGCCGGCCTTGCGGAAAAGACCGATGCCCTCATGATCGTGGTCTCGGAAGAAAGAGGAACCGTATCGATCGCCAAAGGCAACCGCTTTGACATCATCCACCAACCCAGGGATCTCGTTGAAGAGCTGAAAGATCACGTGGGACTTTCAACAAAGCAGGAGGGTTGGATAAGAAGAGAAAGATTGGAGCTGGGCGCAGCGGCTCTCCTCTCTTTTCTGATGGTCACGGGGATTTGGTTCAGTTATGCAAGGGGCGTGGATACCCTGATCTCTCTCGACATCCCGATTGAATTCGTGAACAGGGACCCCAACACCGACATCGTTGAGACTTCCAGCAATTCGGTTCGGCTGGAGTTGAGCGGATCAGGGGCCCTCATCCGGTCTTTGCGGCCGGATCAGGTCAAGGTGAGACTCGACCTGAGCAAGTACAGCATCGGCAACAACCGCTTTACCATCACTTCCGAAAACGTCTCCGTGCCACCCGGTGTTTTTCTCAAGAACGTGAAGACGCCGGTGGTTGAAGTGACCCTGGATACCCTGGCGCGGAAAGACCTCCACATCCAGGTGGACTGGGCAGGGAAACTCCCGGATCAGACGATCATCTCGGAGGTCAAACTGGATCCTGAAAAAGTGCAGGTCATCGGGGGGCAAAGGATTCTGGAAAACCTGACGACCGTTTACACGGAAAGGGTTTGGGTGGATGGGCTTCAGAAATCCGGGACCACCACAGCCAAGCTGGCCCTCAATCCCGCATCCCTCAAGATTGCGCCCAACTCCCGAGACCGGGTGACGATCGAGTACACGGTCCAGAAGAAACAGCAATAGGTCAAAGGATCACTTCACAGGGTTTGATCATCTTGAAAGCAGCTGCGATTGGACGCATGAAAGAATTTTGCAGAACATCACGGTCTGGCACGTCCAAGATCCGCATGCAGTCGGTGATTCCCATCCCGTGTGCTCACTTTTGATTACCCCATCGGGGGCCGTAACAAAGACTGGGAGATAATAACCAGGGAAGAAAACCGTATGGGACCCATACCTTTTGTTCAAGGAAACATTTACTATGAAATGGCATTGATTCTTGCGGTCTCCGCAGCCATAGGGGGAATAGGGCAAAAGCTTCGGCAACCACTCATTGTGTCCTTTCTCGCTGTAGGCATCCTCGTCGGCCCTTCTGTGCTAAGACTCATCGAACGACATGAAGAAATCGAACTCCTGGCGCAAATCGGCATTTCGCTACTTCTTTTTGTCGTCGGACTCAGGCTCGATGTTCAGATGATCAGAACCTTGGGGCCTGTGGCCCTGGCTACCGGCTTGGGCCAGGTGATCTTCACCTCCCTCATCGGTTTTTTCATCGCCCTGGCACTGGGGATGTCTATTGTTAATGCTGCTTATGTCTCGGTGGCGCTTACGTTCTCCAGCACCATCATCATCGTAAAGCTGTTGTCGGACAAGAAAGAGATTGATTCGCTGCACGGACGCATAGCTGTGGGTTTCCTGATTGTTCAAGATATTTGCGCGATTATCGCCATGATCTTCCTCACAGCTTCCGGCGGTGGGTTCTCTGCAGAGCGTGCGGTGACGACAGAAACCTTGACTATCTTAGGGAAGGGCGTTTTCTTGCTCACGGCCATCGCTCTTTTCATGCGCTTCGTTCTGCCTCCCTTAACGGCTTATTTGGCCCGCTCTCAGGAATTGCTGATGCTCTTTGCCATTGCTTGGGCTGTCTTGCTGGGCGCTGCAGGAGACGCATTAGGGTTTAGCAAAGAAGTAGGTGCATTCCTCGGTGGCGTCTCCCTAGCCTCCACGGGATATCGCGAGTCGATCGGCGCGCGACTCGTAACTTTGCGCGATTTTCTCCTCCTCTTCTTCTTCATTGATTTGGGGGCTCGCCTCGAATTGGGAACGCTCGGAATGCAGGTGGGGAACGCCTTGATATTTTCTGCATTCGTCCTCATCGGCAATCCGCTCATTGTGCTGGCGATCATGGGTTTTATGGGTTACAGGAAACGAACCAGTTTCCTGGCTGGTTTGACCGTTGCCCAAATCAGTGAATTCTCCCTCATCTTGGGAGCGCTCGGCGTGAGCCTAGGGCACATCGACATGCAATCGATGGGGCTGATCACTCTGGTTGGGGTAGTGACGATTTGCGCTTCCACCTATATGATCCTGAACTCTGGCCTGATCTACAGGTGGCTGGCTCCCATGCTCAAGATTTTTGAAAGAAAAAACCCCTATCGCGAAACCGCGAGTGACAGCTTGCCGGAAACAAGCGGCGAGAACATTATTTTGTTGGGCCTAGGCACTTACGGAGGGGAGCTCGCCGAAAATCTTCTGGAGCGCAGAAAACGGGTCGTGGGTGTGGACTTCGATCCGCAAGCGCTGAAGCAGTGGCGAGAAAAGGGGCTGGCAGTGCTTTACGGCGATGCGGGTGACCCCGAGTTGCTTAACCAGTTGCCGCTGGAGCAAACTCGATGGGTGGTCAGCACGGTTAGAGACCGTGACCTTAACCTTACGCTCCTCGAAGCTCTTGCCAAGCGGGGTTTCGGTGGGAGAGTGGCAGTTGCCGCGCGTGACGAAGGGGACGCTTTGATTTTCCGTTCCTCAGGGGCTCACGTCGTGCTCCAACCTTTCAGGGACGCTGCCGAGCAGGCTGCAGATGCTCTCACCGAAGCTATGCATGCGTTTCCCATGAGTGCTGAGTGGCCTTTGACTCTCCACGAGATCCGGCTCAGATCAGGGTCGGCATTCGCAGGACGCACGATCAGCCGAATTCCATTAAGGGCTGAGACAGGTGTTTCCATCCTCGCTGTCAGCCGCGCCGGTAAAGTGTATTTCGATCCGAACCCGGCATTGCAACTGTTCCCGGGTGACCGGATTGTTCTTCTGGGAGATAGCAAGGATATCAGGAGGGCCGAAGAGTATCTCGAAAGGTTGCACCTTGACCTGGAAGGACCGAACGAATCAAGTGAAGAAGGCACCTTCACAGTCAGTGAGATTCAAATCGGCAAGGATTCTCCATATACCGGGCGAACATTGGCCGCGTTACAGTTCAGGCAGGACCATGGTGTAAGCATCCTTGGGATTCGAAGAGGCGATGCCCGTATCACCTCTCCTAAAGCCGATGAACAAATCCTGGAAGGAGACAGACTCCTAATTTTCGGTGAAAGTGAAGCTATCGACAGACTGAGACGATCTTCACCCCTCTAACCAAACCCAGATTTTGCGCTCGTTCAACAACCCTGAATCATTTCTCCACGGGAAAGGTGAGCTTTGCGCCGTACCATCCGATAACAATCACCAATGGAAGCAACGAAAGCACAAGCAAGAAATAAACGACGCTTGCACCGGTCCAAGCGTCCAGAATCTGAGGCACCCTTATTCTCCACAGGAAAATCAAGATCTCGACTCCGAAGAGGATCACGGAAATTCGCTGTTTAATGACCACGGGTTTCACCGGCCTGGCGAGATAATTGAGCCACCAGGTGTAGAGGCCTGTGACGATGGCCACAGGCGTGAAAAGGACCGCGCCTCCGAGACAGTGGAGGGCCGTGATTTCGAAGGCTTTGATTCCCGTGGCCACGTAGAGGATGTTGAACATCGTGGTGGCAAAAACGAACACGATGGGGAAATGCACGGTCATAGGGTGAGGATGACGCCTCAACATCGGGAATTTCTCGAGAAGCCACTCTAAGACCTTGGGCACCCTTCTCTTGGCATCCGCCTCTTTTTTCATGACCCCCGCCTGGGGGTACCGCTCCAGGACTTCCTCACCGTGAGGAGCGGCCTTCAGGTCGGTGGTCAAATCCTTGCCCGCATGGTGGCGCCTCATGTGAAGCCCGCCCTTCCAGTGTCCACTCTTGCTCACATCGAAGACCCTGCCCCGGTGAACGATGTAAACCGGCTTTCCGTTTTCGCCGTTATGCTGAGCCAACTCCTCCAACGTGAACTCTTTGATGATCAACACCCCCTTCGCCGTTCATTTCAAAGAATCGATCTTATACCGATCACAACCAGCAGAGCGATGGGATAGTAGCTCGCCCTGTTGAACAGAGCCCCTGCTTGAACACGTTCCTTGGTGCTGAAGAGCCTGTAGCCCGGAAGAACGAGAAAATAGATCCCTATGAGCAACGAAATGACCACGTAAACCAACTCCATCCGATAAGCCGTGGCATGGTAGAGCAAGAGGTTCGTGATCACCGCAAGGGAAAGGGAACCCAGGATCAGCAACCCCGCCCGCTCCAATCCCAGTTGAACGGGCACGGTCTTGGCACCGAGCTTCCTGTCCTCCTCCAGATCAGCCCAGTCGTTCGGAATATTCTGGCCCCCCACCTCCCAGAAGAAAAGCCAGAGAAACAGGAGGGCCACGAAATAGAAAGACGGTGACGGGTCCACGGCATACACGGCGGCAAGACCCCCTGAACTCTTCACCGCCCCGGTCAGCAGGATCCGCAGGTGGCTGACTTTGAGGAGGAAACAATACAAGACCTCCAGGAGACATCCCCCGACAAAGATGAGGGCACAGACAGGATTCAGTGCGTAAGCCCCTGCGAGGGCCAGCGCAGCCCAACCGATGACCCACAGCAGACCCGCTCTGAAACTCAGCATGCTCTGGGCAATGGGATGTCGGACAACAGTGACGTCCAGATCCTTCCCAGCGTCACCGAACCCGCCCATTTGAAGTTTCTCATGGTCTACGCGGTGATCGACCACGTCATTGAGTGAGTAGACGGCGGTATACCCGGCGAATACGGTAATCAGGCCGATAACGACCGTCTCAACTGGCGGAAACCGCCCCAGCCAGAGCAGCGCTGCCAGACTCGGGGTGGCCATGTCCAGCAAGGCATGGGGCGTTCTGGAAAGAGCGATGAACAGCTTCAACTTCGAAACGTTCGGTAAATTCTTCTGTGTCGATAGTGCGTCCATTGCATCCCGTCCTATGAAAAGTATTTTTGACTCCTGTCACCGGCCCTCTTTCACCGCTACCCCAAGAATGGCAAATCGGTTTTCCTTGAACCCCGGCAAGAGTTTGAGCCCAGCATCAGCCAGGGCCGAACGATACTCCGGCCCGTGGAAGCGGTTTTCCGTAGGGTGTGCCACCAGACGACGGAAAAGGAAATTGGCATACAGGGGAGGATAGATCTCTTCAAAGTAAAAGACACCGCCTCTCTCGAGTACACGAGCGACCTCGTTGATCCCCGTCCTCCAGTCTTCCAGGTGGTGAAGGATACCGAAATTGAAGACCGCATCCATGCATCCATCCCGATAGGGAAGGCGCTCTGCGTCCGCCACGAGGCAGAGCACGCGAGGGACCAACCCGGTATGCTTTCTTGACGCCGCCAGGCGAACCATCGCAGGATCGATGTCGGAGGCGTCCACCCGGCCCGGCGCAAAAGCCCTCCCGATCAATCCGAGGGCAGCCCCTCTGCCGCAGCCTATTTCGAGGCAGTGCGCCCCCGGCTCCATGGCCCGCATTCTTTTGAAAAAGAGCGTTTCCTGCCTCTGAACAAAGAGGCGAAGGGGACTGTTGACCCAGATTCTTTCCGGCCAGTTAACCTTCATGAACGGTATGCTTCCCCTTGCCCCTGTGTCCCTTGGTACAAGCTTTCATAAAGACCCTCACGTATTCACCACCGAGGCAGTAGAGGACACGGAGGGGGATATGTTTTTCCTCTATCGGGAGATCCGCCGTCACTAAAGCTATGGCGGGACAAGTACCGATAGACGAAAATAATCCTCCTATGATCTTCTTGGGGCAGAATATTTTTGTTTGTCGGTATCTCCCGACAAACAAAAACTTTTCTCTTCGCCCTCTGTGTCTCCGTGGTGAACCCTGGTCGCCTATGGCGCAGCCGAAGGCGGGTCAACCAAGGTTTGTGACCGTAATTGTGAAAACCTGTAATTAGCCACAGTTGAAGACAAAAGTCAGGCCATGGGAGAGCGAAGGTGACGGGGTCCTCCCTGCCGTATACCGCTGAAAATCTGTGCGATGCCACGGGTAAGTTTCCTCACCTTAAGATCAACAAACCCGCTCTCCGCAATCTCCTCCAGGAAACCCTCTTCGCTTGGGAAAGCGCGCACCGATTCAACGAGATGGGTATACGCGTAGTTCGTCCTGGACAGCCAGTTCCCAATGAGAGGCAATATCCAGTCGAAGTAGAGCTTGTACAATTTCCTCAGGAGCCGATCCTCAGGATATCCGAATTCCATGATGAGCAGCTGACCCCCGGGCTTCAGGACCCTGTGGAATTCTGACAAGACCTCTCTCCGCTCCGCGATGTTGCGAATCCCAAAGGCCATGCTGACCGTGTCGAAAGAAGTGCTTTTCAGAGGGAGTGCGCGGGCATCTCCGATGGAAAGATATATCCGGTTTTCAAGTTTTCGAGCCCTGGTTTTTCTCCGGCCGATGGCGAGCATGCCCGGAGAAAAATCGATTCCGATGACCCTGCTCCGAGGGTGGCGCCTGCATATTTCAATCGCCACTTCTGCGGTGCCCGTCGCCATGTCGAGAACAAGGTTCCCGTCAAAGGCCTGAATCGAATCAGCGAGGACCTTCCTCCACCTCATGTCCTGTCCCATGGAGAGCACGCTGTTCTGAAGATCATAGGAGAAGGCGATGCGCTCGAACATCCTCTTGATCTGGGTGTCTTTCAGCATGATGAAGCTCTATGCGCTTTCGCACGGGACATCCTGATTGTCAACCGCGGAACTCTCCGTAGCCTTTGGCCCTCCTTCGCTTAAGCTTCGGAGGGCTCTCCTCACCATTCATCCCCGCCCTTCGGGCGGTGCATTCTGGCGAAGGAGAGGGGAAGGTTCTTTTCTCATATCGTGAAAACGGGTCACGTTCCCTGAACACGGTGGGTAGAGGGGTAGCATTTAACCACTTTGTTGTCAACACGGGACGAAACGATTGTCTCAAGGAAATCACATTTGTCCATGCCGTTTCCGTCACCCACCAGCCTTTCAGCCATGACCCCCACCGAAGCCTCGATCTCCTATGGATGAGGCATGGGATAAATTCCCGATTCACCCCATTTTCACGTTTACGCTTTCGGTGGGAGTATGCTATGGTTGTCCCTCCATACAAACAGGGATAGCGTTCGCCTGCCCGGCGAGTGGAAGTCGAGTACCCTCTGACTCGGAGATGTGGAGGATTCATGCAATCTCTTTTGTCCAGCCTCACGCCGTGGGAACCGGGAGTCCTGAGTCTGGTTCTGTATGCCGCCATGGTGTTCGCCCTGATAGGCATCCTCCTTTTTCTCACCCGGTGGCTGGGAGAACAAAAGCCCACCCCCGAGAAACAGAGGCCCTATGAATGCGGCATCATCCCCACAGGGACGGCGCAGTTCCCTTATCCCGTGCCCTTCTACATGGTGGCCATCTTCTTCCTCATTTTTGACGTCGAGGCCGCTTTCATTTTTGCCTGGGCCATCGCCCTGAGGGAACTTGGCTGGTACGGCTGGCTGCAAATCTCGCTCTTCATCGTCATCCTGTTGGTAAGCCTGCTTTATGTCTGGAAGAAAGGAGGACTTGATTGGAGGAAAAAAGCCTCAGCTTCCTCGGCGGGATCGAAGACCGGGCCTTCAACAGTGTAGACGCCCTGATCAACTGGGCCAGGAAATACAGTTTCTGGCCCATGTTCTTCGGCCTGTCCTGCTGCTTCATAGAGGAATCCATCGCCCTCACCTCCCGCTACGACCTATCGCGGTTCGGCGCAGAGGTGTTGCGCGGCTCCCCCAGGCAGTCGGATCTGCTGATCACCTCAGGGACCATCTTCAAGAAGATGGCCCCTGCCATACTCAGGCTCTACGAACAGATGCCGGAGCCCAAGTGGGTCATATCCATGGGTTCCTGCTCCAACTGCGGCGGGATGTACGATGTCTACAGCGTGGTGCAGGGCATAGACCAGATCCTGCCCGTGGACGTCTACATCCCCGGTTGCCCGCCCAGGCCTGAGGCGGTCCTCCAGAGCATTGTCCTTCTCCAGGAAAAGGTCAAAACCGAGAAGCCGACCCGGCCGATTTTTCACCTGGCCGGCGGCACCCAGGGAAGCCAGAAACCCGTTCTCGTGGACGGCATCAGCAAATCGAGGGATGCCCGGGGCCCGGGCTACACCGGGACGCCCCTGAGAGGCACCTCTGTGACGCCTCCGCGATTCTGGGGCAGCCGCTCCGATGAGATGTGGACCCCCCCGGCCCGCCGAATCGAACTGGCCGAGGCCGACAGATCCCTCTCCCGGTCTTTGGCGGAGAGATTCGATGGGGCGGTCAAGGAGTCCCCCCACACCTCGGACATGGCCACCTTTCACGTCGCTCCTGATAAAGTGAAAGACGTCCTGCGCTTTCTCAAGACCGGGGCGACCCCCAGGTTCCGGCGCCTGGATGATCTCACGGCCGTCGACGAGTCGGCCCGGCGTGACCGGCGTGCTCATCCCGACTACACCCTGGTCTACCACCTTCTCTCCTACGAATCCTCAACCCGCGTCCGGCTTAAAGTCGGGTTGGACGGAGAAGATCCATCAGCCCAAACCGTGACCGACCTCTGGCCTTCCGCAAACTGGTACGAGCGGGAAGTCTTCGACATGTTCGGCATTCGCTTTGAGGGCCACCCCAACCTTCGCCGCCTCATCATGCCCCATGACTGGGAAGGTCACCCCCTGCGGAAAAGTCATCCCGGAAGGGCGACGGAAATGCCCCCCTACACCCGTGCCGATGCGGAAGAACGCCAGTCCCTGGACGGAGGGGCTTATTTCCAGCCCTCAGGGGAAGACAAGTTCGTCTTGAACATCGGGCCCCACCATATCAGCACCCACGGGCTGATGCGTTTCATCGTCTCCCTCCATGGCGAAGAGATTCAGGGCCTGGACATGGATATCGGGTACCATCACCGGGGGGTTGAAAAAATAGGCGAGCGGCAGTCCTGGCACCAGTTCATCCCTTACACGGATCGCGTGGACTACCTGGGAGGCGTGGCCAACAACCTCGCTTACCTGACCTCGGTTGAGCAGCTCGCAGGGATCAAAGTCCCGGACCGCGCGCAGTTCATCCGGGTGATGCTCACGGAGTTCTTCCGCCTCGCCAATCATCTCGTCTGGTTCGGGACCATATCCCACGACACCGGCGCCATGTCACCCACCTTCTACACCGTGAGCGACCGTGAGAGGATCATGGACATCGTCGAGTTCATCACCGGCGGTCGCCTCCACCCCTCCTGGTTCCGGATCGGCGGCGTGGCGCAGGACCTGCCCGAGGGATGGAAGGAAATGGTGGATGACTTTGTCAGGGTTTTCCCCAAACGGGTGAAAGCCTATGAGGCACTCATGACAAAGAATCCCATCTTCGGAGCGCGGACTCGAGGGGTCGGCCGTCTCTCCCTCCAGGACGCCATCGATTGGGGGGTTACCGGCCCCAACCTCCGGGCGAGCGGCTTGGCGTGGGATGCGCGCAAAAACCTTCCCTACTCCGGGTACGAAGCCTTTGATTTTGATGTTCCCACAGAGACCGAGGGTGATTGTTACGCCCGGTACCTTGTGCGGGTCGAGGAGATGCGCCAGAGCCTCAGAATCATCGAGCAAGCCGCAGCTCAGATGCCCCCCGGCCGGTACATAACGGATGACTATCGCTACGCGGTCCCGGAGAAGTCGGACACCTTGAAAGACATCGAGAGTCTCATCCATCATTTTATCAACGTCACCAGAGGGCCCAAGATTCCGAAAGGGGAAGCGTACACGACCACGGAGATCTCCCGCGGGGAGCAGGGGTACTACGTCGTCAGCGACGGCCTCAACATGGCCTATCGCATGCGGATTCGGGCGCCTGATTTCGCCAATGTCCAGGCCATGCCCCTCATGGCTGTGGGAGAATCCTTGGCGGATCTGGTCGCCATCATCGGTTCCGTGGACTACATCCTTCCTGACCTTGATCGTTGAGGGGCTGAAGAAATGAACGCACCATACCTCTCTGAAAAACTGCGGCAAGAAATCGCCTCAGCCGACCACCCCGCGGAATACGCCGTGGATGTGATGTTCGCGCTCCAGCGCCATTACGGCTACCTGAGCGATGAAGCCCTGATCGAGGGGGCTCAACTTCTATGCATGACGCCCCTCGAGCTGGAGGAGTTGGCCACCTTCTACGATTTCCTCTACCGCGAGCCCGTGGGAAGGTATGTGATCCACGTCTGCAACAACCTCGTCTGCTGGATGCACGGGCACGAATCCGCTATGGATCACATCAGCACCAGACTCGGCATCCCCCTGGGGGGGACCACGGAAGACGGGATGTTCACCCTCCTGCCCGCATCCTGCATCGGGTTTTGTGACGCCCCTCCCGCGATGCTGATCAACGGAAAACCCTACGGTCATCTCACAGCCGAGAAGATCGACACGATCCTGGAACGCTTGAGGGAGGAGAAGCCTCCCCTGGTTGAGGTAAGGTGATGCTCCACTTTCCCCAGCTTGTCCTTCAGAGCGAGAGGCCCGGCGAAACGCTTACCCTGGGAGAGTACCGCCGTAACGGGGGCTTTGAGGGACTGAGGAAGGCCGTTCAAGAACTCTCGCCCCAGGAGGTGACGGAGATCGTCCTCGCCTCCGGTCTCCGGGGCCACGGCGGCGCCGGGTTTCCCACGGGCAAGAAATGGTCTTACATCGACGAGGATGCCCCCTTTCCAAGGTACGTCATATCCAACACGGACGAGATGGAGCCGGGAACGTTCAAGGATCGCACCCTGGTGTTCACCAACCCTTACGCGGTTATCGAGGGAATGACTATCGCCTCCTACGCCGTATCTGCGGG
>JAGUZM010000361.1 GCA_020060805.1 Deltaproteobacteria bacterium
GAACCCGGACGTGGAAGTCTGCATCCTGTACCGCGATATGATGTCTTACGGGTTTATGGAAACCCACTTCACGGAGGCCCGGCGAAAAGGGGTGATCTTCGTTCCGTATGAAGTCAACCAGAAGCCCAAAGTGAACGTTGACAACGGCCGGCCGGTCCTCACCGTCAAAGACCCCATTCTTGATAGGGAGCTCCAGATAAAACCGGATGTTCTCGTCCTGGCCACGGGCATCGTCCCGAACGACGGGCGAGGCCTCGCGGCCCTTTTCGGGGTGGAGGTGAACAGGGACGGGTTTTTCCTGGAAGCGGAGTCCAAATGGCGTCCCGTGGATTTTCTCAAAGAGGGTATTTTCATGGCAGGCATCGCCCACTCCCCCCGCTCTCTGGCCGAGTCTGTGGCGACGGCGCAGGCCGCGGCCCAAAGGGCGCTCAGGATCATCAGCAGTGAACGGCTGGCCGGCGCAAACCTTGTGGCGGAAGTGCGCCACAGCCTCTGCTCCCTGTGCGAGCGATGTGTCGCCGCCTGCCCGTATGGCGCGAGGTATCTTGACGAAGAAGAGGACAAGATCATGGTTGACAACATCATGTGCCAGGGCTGCGGCTCCTGCGCCGCGGTCTGCCCGAACAGCGCCTCCGTATTGCAAGGATACAGGGACCAACAGGTTTTCGAGATCATCGATGGGGCCTTGGTTGGAATGTGATGAAAGGGGAGACAAGCACCATGACACCGAACCTTCCTGGAGAAGGACATCAAGCCCACGCCTCTGATCTTCTGGCGGCTGTGCAGGAAAAAGTTCAGGCATGCATGCAATGCGGAACCTGCTCCGGCTCGTGCGCCAACTCTTTTGCGATGGATCTGACGCCGCGCCAGCTCTGGCGGCTCGCTCAGCTGGGGGAAAAGGAGGAGATCTTCAACAGCAAAACGTTCTATCTCTGCTCCGCCTGCTACTACTGCACCCTGCGCTGCCCGAGGGGTCTCCATCTCACGGAGGCGATGGCTGCTCTCAAGAGGCTCGCCGCCGCAGAAGGTATCGAACGGTACAAACAAAGCGCAAACTTTTATCGCACCTTCATGGACACCGTGCGCCGCTACGGCCGGGTGAGAGAGATGGAATTCATGAACCGATACTTCATGTCCATGAAAAACCCGTTTTTCCCCTTGGGCTATGCTTCCCTCGGGATCAAACTCATGAAGAAAGGAAAGGTTTCCGTCGAGATCCCCAAGCTCTTCGGGAAGGGACGTTTCGACAGGCTTTTCGCGAAAGTCAGAGAACTGGAGGAGAGGCCATGAAGTACATCTATTATCCCGGCTGCTCCCTTGAAGGCACCGCCAGAGAATACGACGTCTCCACCCGCTCCGCCATGTCTGCCCTGGGCGCTGAGCTCGTGGATTTTGAGGACTGGACCTGCTGCGGGGCCAGTGCAGCCGAGGCGACAAGCTACCTTCTTTCCATGGTCCTCGCTGCCCGGAATCTCGCCCTCGGAGAGAAGCAAGACCGGGACGCTGATTTTCTGGTCCCTTGCAGCGCCTGCTATCTCAATCTCAAGAAAGTGGGTGCCCACGTTCACGCAGAGCCGACTCTGATGGGGAAGATCAATGAGGCTCTTGCCGAAGAAGGGCTTCACTTTGAGGGCAAACAGAAAGTGCGCCATCTCCTGGACGTTCTTGCCACGGATTTCGGCGCAAAGGTCGTCAAGCCCTTGGTGAAACACGAACTCTCCGGTCTCCGGGTGGCGCCGTATTACGGTTGTCAAGCCTTGCGTCCCTACGCCACCTTCGATGATCCGCAGCAACCCAAAAGCATGGAGCCCCTGATCGAAGCCCTCGGGGCGGAAGTCCACCCTTGGGCCGTGGGGGCGAAGTGCTGTGGCGCGGCCCTGATGACCACGAAGAAGGAGGTGGCCTTGGAGCTAACCGGCGGCATCCTGGAGGCGGCTCAGGGCGCGGATTGCATCGTCACGGTCTGCCCCATGTGCCAGATGAATCTGGAGGCCTACCAGGGCGCTATCTCCGATGCGGCAGGAAAGGATCTGGGTATTTCCGTTCTCTACCTTCCCCAGCTCATGGGGCTTGCCTTCGGGCTTCCGGGGGAGAACCTAAGGCTTGATCTGAATCTGGCTGTCATGAGCGCGTTCCGGGCCAAGATAGGTGGGACGAGTCACAAGTGACAAGTGACGAGTCATTTTTTTCGTGTTTTCTGATTTTCGTGCTTTCGTGATCAGCGCTTTTGTTTTTCTTTCGTGTCTTCTTGTTTTCGTGCTTTCGTGTTTTGTTTTCCAGTTTTTTGACTTTAGGCACTTCTTCTGACTTTAGAAACTTCATTGCGAGGGATTCAATGGAACCGATCGTCATCAACAGAAAAGAAAGCAAACTCCGAGTCGCCCCTGAGTGGGCTGATGTATGCTTCACCTGCGGAACCTGCGCCAGCGGCTGCCCGGTCACCGGCGTGGACAACATGGACCCGAGAAAAGCGGTGCGTATGGCGGCTCTTGGACTCGACCAGGAGCTGATCGACTCCCGCTTTCCCTGGATCTGCACCCTCTGCGGCCGATGTGAATACGCCTGCCCTCAGGGTGTGGAAATCCTCAAGATGATGCGAAGGGCCCGGACCCTTCGAGCCAGGGACAAGGTGCCCGGCCCCATTCACAAGGGTGTCGTCATGGATCTGGAGCGGGGAAACAATCTCGGGATCCCGAAGACGGATTTCCTTTTTCTCCTGGCGGACCTGGGCAAGGAAATGGAAGAAGAGGGGTTCCCGGGCTTTTACGTGCCCGTGGACAAGAAAGGCGCCAACATTCTGGTCACCATCAACTCCAAGGAGCCTTTCGGAGAGCCCGATGACATGAAGTTCTGGTGGAGAATCTTCTACAGCGCGAAAGAAGACTGGACCGTTCCTTCCGAGAATTGGGAAGGGGTGAACTGGGGCCTCTTCTCAGGGGACGATGAGTCGATGAAGACCCTGGTGGGTCGCATCGTGGAGCACCTGGAGCGGCTGGAGTGCAAGACCCTCCTCCTACCGGAGTGAGGTCATGCCTACTACGCGACCAGGCTTGGTCTGCAGAACTGGTATCCTGAAGTGTTCAAGAAATACAAAGTGGTCTCGGTCCACGATCTTCTGAAGGAGTACATCGAGACGGGAAGAATAAAACTGGACAAATCCATCCACGAAGAACTCGCCACGGTCCATGACCCCTGCAATTACGGCAGGAAGAGCGAGAAAGCCTTCGGCCATGGTTACTTCGAAGAACCCCGGTGGATCGCTCAGCAGTGCTGCGAGAACTTCGTGGACATGTACCCGAACCGGATGAACAATTACTGCTGCGGCGCCGGAGGCGGCGCCTGGGCCATGCCCTACTCGGACGAAAGGATCTATTACGGCAGGGTGAAGGCAAAGCAGATCCAGGATACAGGGGCCAAGCTGGTCATCGCGCCGTGCCACAACTGCCGTGACCAGATCATGAAATCCCTGACCAAGGAGTACGGGTTGGACATCGAGACGAAATATCTCTGGGAACTTGTGGCGGATTCCCTGATGGTCGAGCCGTGGAGTGAAGAAGAGGTCGAAAAAGCCCATGCCTTGAGGGACGCTCAGTATGAAAGGGATGACGTTGTCCTGGAAGAAGAAGACGAAGAATAATGATGGTGTGTTCTCCTCAAACAGCGAAGGAGTCCAAGGCCCCGAAAGGGGCCTTTTTATTCTGAGGGGCCAAAAAGGGTGAGCGCTCGCACCATGCGTCACAGGAATAAGCGGGAAGAAAAGGTGGATCTCGAAAAGGGGGTCATCGATTTTTTTATCCATGAATCCGATGCTCGGATTGCGGTCTTGAACTTGGATTTCACGATCCTGGAGGCCAACCTCCCGTATTTAGCGGCCGTCGGCAAACCCAGGGCTGACGTCATCGGAGCCCACTGCTACGAATTGACCCACGGCCTGGACGCACCCTGTTCCATTTCCCAGCCCGAACTGGGATGCCCGCTGCAGCAAACCCTCCGTACCGGAAAATCGGCCCACGTCATCCACGAGCACCTCTTCCCGGATGGACGCGCCGTGTACTGCAACATGGTGACCTACCCCCTCAAGAACCAAGCAGGGGAAATTACGCGCATCATAGAAATGTGGAGAGACATCACCCGAGAGCTTTCGCTCCGATGGGAAAACCGCGTAAAGAACCTGAAGGCGGACTTGCAGAAACTGATCCAGGAGGACCGGATGATTTCCCTGGGAAAGCTGGTGGCCTCCAGCGTCCATGAAATCAACAACCCGATTCAGGGATTGCTCACTTTCAGCCGGCTGATGGAAAACACCCTGGCCGAAGGGGAGCCGACGAAAGATAGCCTCCGGGAGTTCAAAGACCACCTTGCCCTCATGTCCGGCGAACTGGAAAGGATCGGCAAAGTCGTCTCCGGCCTTCTCTCCTTCGCCCGCCAGTCGGAGCCTGGATGGAATCCCGTGGACACCAATGAAGTCCTCGGCCAGGTGGTTCATCTCACCCGCCACAGGATGGACATTCAGAACATCCGGCTGGAGATGAGACTCGCGAACGCCCGGTTAATGATTCACGGAGATCTCCACCAGGTGCAGCAGAGCTTTCTTAATCTCGTTTTCAACGCCATTGAGGCGATGCCGAACGGGGGCCTCTTGTGCATCAGCTCGGGTCTTGACCCCACCTCCAAACGCGTGAGGGTGGAGATCCGGGATACCGGATGCGGGATACCGGAGGAGCACATGGGGCACATTTATGACCCCTTTTTCACCACCAAAGAGGCAGGAAAAGGGACAGGCCTCGGCCTGTCTATCGTCCACGGCATTGTGAAGGCCCATGACGGGGATATTCAGGTCGAAAGCCGATTGGGTGAGGGAACAGCCTTCGTGCTCTTCTTTCCCCAGGCTCAAGAAGGGGAGCTCCCATGATCGAAAAAATGAGCATTCTCGTGGTCGATGATGAAAGGATAGTGAGAGAGTCCTTTCTACACTGGTTCAAGAAGTATGGCTACAGGGTAGCGGCTGCGGCATCCGGAATGGAAGCCCTGGAGCAAATGGAACGCTATCCCTTTGATGTCCTTTTCGTCGATATCAAGATGCCGGGCATGGACGGACTGGAACTTCTTGGAAAAGTTAAAGAGCAGTATCCGGAGGCCGTTGTCATCATCATCACCGCTTACGGCTCCATCGACACAGCCGTGAAGGCCATGAAGATGGGGGCCGGCGATTACCTGCTCAAGCCCTTTCAGCCGGATCAACTATCCTTGGTCCTGGAAAAGGTGGCGAATCAGAAGCGCCTGGTTTCCGAGGTTCAATACATGAAAGGCCGGCTGGAAGAGATGACCCGGTTCGACAACATCATCGGCCAATCCCGGGCCATGCAGGAGGTTTTTGACATCATCCCGCAGGTGGCTCAGAGCGACGCCTCTGTACTCATCGTGGGTGAAACAGGTACGGGAAAGGAGTTGGTGGCCAAAGCCATCCACGGGAAAAGCAAACGATCCTCCCGC
>JAGUZM010000323.1 GCA_020060805.1 Deltaproteobacteria bacterium
CTGCCACGCCACTCTGTGCCTTCCCGGTAATCCCTATTAAGATTATGGGGGCGTTCAAAACGCCCCGAGGCAATATTGCGGTCCTGAGAGAACACCCCCTGGGGGCTTCGGCCCAGCTCAATTTGGCAACGGATTTCTAACGCTGGAGACTAGAGAAAATTGACCGGTGTGGAGGTGTGGGACGCCATCTCCGGGCCAGGGTGAAGTCGCCGGCAAACTTTCGCTGAAACCGCGACACCCGTCACATGTCCTCGAAAATCCTTGCGGCGACTTCGATGTCTTCGGGAGAGAAAACAAAGAGGGACTTTTTGCTGTCAGGCATGCCCGAACCGTACACGTAATTGATGTTGATTCCCTCTTCCCCGAACTTCTTCGCCATTCTTGAGAGGGTTCCGGGCGTGTTGTCCAGCTCCAGGGCGATCACGGGCATGACATCAAAGATATAGCCCCCTTTTGAGAGAAGATCGATCGCCTTGTCCGTGTTGTTCGCAAGAAGACGGATCAGGGCATAATCGGCTGAGTCCTTCTGCATGGAACCGTATGAAGCAGCCGGCGCGATCCTCTTCAGGGATTTTCCCCTGGCCTTGAAGATCTCCCTCACGTAGGCGGAGGCATCCTGAATGGTCATGGCATCGATGTTGATGCCCCCATTCCCGAGGAGGCTCGCCAGCTTCCCCAGTTCCCCGGGCACGTTCTCCAGAAAAAGCTGTATCTCTGTCCTTACCACGTCCACACCCCTGCTTCCCCGAAAGCCCCGGGGGCTACTTCTTCGGCCTGTGTCCCTTGAAATATTTGAGCAACTCCGAATCCGTGGAGAGAATGAGGGAACTATCCTTGTCCATCGTCTCCCGGTAAACATCCAGGGTCTGGACAAAGGAGTAGAACTCCGGGTCCTTCCCGAAGGATTGGGCGTAGATCTTGGTAGCCTCCGCATCCGCCTTTCCCTTGATCTCCTGGGCCCTCCGGTAGGCTTCGGAGGTGATCTGCTTCAGGTCTCTTTCCATCTCTCCTTCGATCTTGCGCGCTTCTCCCTGGCCTTCAGAGCGGAATTTCTCCGCGATCTGCTTTCGTTCGGCGATCATCCTCATGTAAACGGATTTTTGCACCTCTTCCACGTAATTGAGCATCTTGAATTTGACATCCACCAACTCTATCCCGAACTTGTCGAGTTTGGGCTGGGCCTGTTCGAGGATGCCTTTCGTGATTTCCCTGCGCCCGAATTTCACTTCACCCAAGGGGCTTGCGTCCTTGACCTGATCGATTCCGGCTTCGAAAGTGTCCAGCTCCCGGTTGGTCATCCGCACCGTCTCTATGAGGGGGTAGGAAGTAACAAAGTTGCGCACCGCGGAGTCGATGATGTCGTCCAGACGGCTTTGGGCCCCGACCATGTTGTTCACGGTCTGAAAGAACTTGAGGGGGTCCACGATCTTCCACCGGGCGAAGGTATCCACCACGATAAAGGTCTTGTCCAGGGTGGGAATCTGTCCGGGGTCGCCGTCCCACGCCAGAAGGTTCT
The DNA here is from genome assembly GCA_020060805.1 of Deltaproteobacteria bacterium. GTDB lineage: Bacteria > Desulfobacterota > DSM-4660 > Desulfatiglandales > HGW-15 > JAHECH01. The sequence continues at coordinate 1,517 of JAGUZM010000323.1, forward strand.
TGGGAAAGTAGTTGACGCTCTGGATCCCCGGGATCTTGAAATAGATACCGGGCTCCCTCTTGGGCGTTCCCACGGGCCTGCCGAACTGGGTGAGGACCGTCTGCTCCGTTTCGTCTACCACATACGCGGCACTGTAAAGGACGACGGCGATCACGGCGACGAGAATGAGAATTCCTTTGGACTTCATTTCTGCCCTCCTTTGAATTGTTCCAGGTTGAGAAGGGGAAGGAAGTTCTTCTGCTCCGCATCCAGGATGTACTTGCTTCCCAGTTTGGGAAGGACTTCCTTGACCGCTTCGAGATAGAGTCGCCGCCGAGTCACATCCTCCGCCTTGGCATATTCCTCGTAAAGGGCCACAAACCTTGCCGCATCACCTCTGCTCCGGTTGACCCTGTCCAGGGCGTATCCCTCTGCCTCCTTAACCGTCTTTTCGGCGCTGCCCCTGGCCTGAGGGATGAGTTTGTTGTATGCCTCCCTGGCCTGGTAGATCACTTTCTCTTTTTCCTGGACCGCCTGGTTCACTTCATTGAAAGAGGGCTGCACAGTTTCAGGAACGTTGGTTCTTTTCATCTCGATCGTGGCAATGCTCATTCCTGTCTCCACTTCATCCAGCTCCTTCTGCAGAAGCTCCTGCGCCTGGATAGCGATCTCTTCCCTCTTGCTGATGACTTCATTGATGCTCCGGTCCCCGACGACCAGGCGCATCGTCGCTTCCGAGAGATCTCTCAGGGTCTCCCTCACATTCTTGACTTTGAAGAGGAACTTGTAAGGATCATTCACCCGGTACTGGACGATCCACGGGACCAATGCCACGTTGAGGTCGCCGGTGAGCATCAGGGATTCGTTGAGAAACGCATCCCCTGCGGCGAATCGCGACCGGACATCCGCCTTGACGGTGCGGAACCCGAATTCCTCTTTGTAGACGAACCTCACCTTGACCTTCGTCACCTTTTCTATCCCCGACGGGAGCTTGAAATTGAGGCCCGGAGACGTCACTCTCACGAACTTTCCGAACCTCTGAACCATACCCACCTCGTCAACCCCCACCGTGTAAACGGCGGATGAGCCGACGTAGATCAGGAGAGCGACGATGATGATAAGCCAAAAACCGGGGAACTTGGATCTCACCCCCCTGATCTTGTTGATCACCTCACCCACTTGGGGAGGCGCTCCTCCGCTTCCCCCCCGCCTCTGTTGCTGCAATTTTTCCCAATCCCAGGGCATATCAAACCTCTTTTCATGAAAGTTCAAATTTCGTATAACATATAAGCGATTGGAGTCTACGTCAAGGAATAAGCGAAGAAACCCCTGAGGCACAGCCAAAGGTCGAGGGATGAATCAGAGACGTTCCAACCTCACTCCCCTGAAAGATATCCTGGGAGCCTTGCTGAATGATTCCAGGCTCCCTTTCAACCCTGACGACGGGGAGATCTGGCGAATATGGGCTGACGCGGTCGGTCCTGCCGTCGCGAGGAACGCGAGCCCCCTGTGGATCAAGAAGGGAAGGCTCCGGGTGAAAGTCTCCGACCCGATCTGGCTCCAGGAGCTCTCTCTCGCAGGGGAAACCATCAAAGCGAGGCTCAACGAGAAACTCGGCCGAAGAGCGGTTGAGAAGATCGAGTTCAGGATCCTTTCGAGATAGAGAATTCTCCCTGATCGACGAGGGGAGGGAGTATTTTGAGACCTTTTCTCGCGCCTTGCCACGCCTCCAGGAGGACGAGCTTCGCTTCCGATTGCATGCCCGGATGGATCACCCTGATCTTCTTGGGCTCCAGCCCGAAGCCCCGCATCATCACCAGGGTTTCCGCGAGGCGGACCGCCGGGAAAATGATCGCCACCCGTCCCTTCGGTTTCAGAAGAGAACGGGCCGCCTTCAGGATGTCAACCAGGGAGGCCATGATCTCATGCCTTGCGATCGCCTTTTCAGCAGCCGGGTTGATCCTGCCGCTCTCCCTGGAGCGGTAAGGGGGATTGCACACCACGACATCCGCGCATCCCTCAACCAAAGGGGGGTGCCTGATATCGCCCAGGATCACCCCCATGCAATCCTGGAATCCGTTCAGGACGGCGTTCCGGCCGGCCTCCCCTGCAAGACGAGGCTGTATCTCCAGGCCGACGGCATACCGCACCCGCCTCGTCAGGAGGAGGATGAGAGAGATGATCCCGCACCCGGTGCCAAGGTCCACCACCACATCCCCCGGCTTTGTCGTGACAAATTCGGACAGGAGCACGGCGTCGATGGAGAACCGGTATCCGCGCTTCGGCTGGATCAACCGCAGGCGGCCGTCCAGGAACTCATCCACCGACTCATCTGGCCGAAGCTCGACGTCATGGGACTTGGATGATTTCATAGGGATCGATCGTGTTGAAGACAAGGCCCGTGATCACCTTGGGGTAGAAGTATGTGGACTTTCGAGGCATGATGAGGCCGCTGCTCGCCACTTCCTTCACCTGCTCCATCCTGGTGGGGTTGAGGAGGAAGGTCAACTCACAGCTGCCCGAGGCGACCAGGGAAAGGGCTTTCGCGAAGTTGCTCTGGTACTGGAAAACCTCCTCGTCGTCGAGATCTTCCTTGCTGAACCCCAAAGCCTTCTGGAGGATAAAGCGGGAGAGAACCAGGACGTCCAGGTTCTTGAGCGATTCGTGAAGATCATCGCCCATCTCATGCCGCACCCCGGGCCTTAAGCCCAGAAGGTTAAGTTCTTTCCCCCCTCTATGGAAGAACCCCACGGTCGATCTCTCCTCGCCCGCGGACATGAGCAGCCGTTTCCATTCCGAGGATGAGGCGGTGATGTCCGGGTTGTTCATCGGTCGGGCCTTGATATCAAACCACCTGCTCACTTTGTCCCTGAAAGCATCCGGTTCGAACCTCGAGCACCTTTTGATCAACCGGTGGGACGGCAGGATGACCAGGCCGGGATCATCCATGTTGGTGAGGGACATCATCACAAACTCATAGGACCGATTGGCCGGCCGGGAACCGTACCGGGCGCGCATCATGTTCCGGTAATTGCGAGCGGTCTCATAACGGTGATGGCCGTCGGCGATGAAGATGGCTTTCCCGGCCAACACCTCGCCGAGAACCCGGAAAACCAGGGGGTCCTCCAGCACCCACATCCTGTGAGACGTCCCGTCTTTGAAATCAAAAGCGACCGACGGTCCCCCGTCCGTCGTTCCTTTCAGGCAGTCCATGAGCCGGTTTTCGCGGTCCTCATAGAGGCCGAAGATCTGGCTGAACTGCGCGCCGCAGGCGCGCATCAGCTTGAGCCGGTCGTCTTTGTGGGCCGAAAAAGTCCTCTCGTGCGGGAGCACCACCCCGGAGCCTTCGTCCTCGATCCGCACCAGGGCGATGAGGCCCCATCGTGTTTTGAGGCCGTTGCCGTCTCCCGGGTCAAAGCTCATGGACGTGACGTACATGCAAGGCCGGCCGGAACGCACCAGCACGTCTTCCGACTGCCATCTTTTGTAATCATCCGCGGATCGAGTGTAGCGGTTGTCCCAGTCCGAGTCCCCTACCCTTCTTTTCCCCAGAATCAGGCGAACCACGTTTTTCGGATGAGCCCGGTAGTACCCGTCCTGTTCCTCTTCTGAGATGACATCGTACGGCGGAGCGACCAGATTTGCCGCCTCTTCCAGCAACGCCTTGTTGTAGGTCAAGCCCCTGAAGGGGGCTATGATCGCCATGGTGGTCCCGGTATCCCTTTCCCTCGGCTGAGGGGTAGCCTTTTTGACGGTAAAATTTTCTTAATTACCAGATCCGAGCTTGCTGTCAAGCCAAAAGTCAGCGCCTTGACTCCCCCTCCCTTCTCCGATATGGTCTCCCTCAAGCGCTTCCCGATCCCTGGGATTCCGGCCCAATCTATTCTTGCCCATCTCGCAAGGCAAGTCCATGTCCGAAAAGGGAATTGAGGCATCGATGAGCGATCCGGGACACCATCCGATTTCAGCGGACATCGTCATCCACGGAGGCATCCTTCTTTCCATGGTCGAGGGGCAGCCCCCCCTGGACCATGCCGCCGTGTATGTCCAAGGGGACAAGATCGTCGATATCCGGCCGAACATGCCGGCGCCCCGTCCCTCCCAGGGCTCCTGCACCATCGACGCCACAGGGGCGATCATCATGCCGGGGCTGGTGAACGCCCATGGCCACACGGCCATGACCATCTTCAGAGGGCTCGCCGACGACCTGCCTCTCAAGCAGTGGCTTTTTGAAAAGATTTTTCCTGCCGAGGCGAAGCACCTCAGCCCGGACACCGTTTACTGGGGTGCCCTCTTGGGCTGCGCGGAGATGATCGCTTCCGGAACGACGACGGTCTCGGATGGATACTTTTTCCAGGACGCCACGGCCCTGGCAGTTCACAAGGCGGGGCTGAGGGCCCTGGTCGCCCAGGGGGTGATCGATTTCCCCGCCCCCGGGGTTCCGGACCCCCGGGACAACCTGAAGGTGGGAAAAGCCTTCATCGAGAAGTGGCTCCCCTTCTCAGAGCTCCTCACCCCCGGCCTTTTCTGCCACAGCGTGAGCACGTGCTCGGAGAAGACCCTGCAATCAGCCATGGACATATCGTCGAGGTATTCTCTCCCCCTCCAGATTCACCTCTCCGAGACGGATCAAGAGGTGACGGAGGTCTTGAGCAGGACCGGCCAGAGGCCTGCCGTTTATCTTGACCGAATCGGGCTCCTGGACGGTCCCCTGATCGCCGTTCATGCCGTGCATTTGGATGATGGGGAAATCCAGCTTCTCGCGGAAAAGGGATGTCCCGTGGTGCATGTTCCTGAGAGCAACATGAAACTCGCCTCCGGCCGGGCAAAGGTCTCCCGGATGATGAAGAGCGGTTTGAGGGTGGGTCTCGGCACAGACGGCTGTGCATCGAACAACAACCTTGACCTTTTTCAGGAGATGGGAAGCGCGGCGAAGCTCTGCAAGGTCTTCACCCTGAACCCCGTCGAAATGGACGCCGGGACGGTCCTCAGGATGGCCACCCTCGGGGGAGCGGAGGTCCTGGGCATGGAAAGGGAAATCGGGACGATCGAAATCGGCAAAAGGGCGGACATCATTGTGATCGACCTCGAAAGACCCCATCTGGCGCCTCTTTACAATCCCTACTCGAACCTCGTCTACTCTGCGAGCGGCGCTGACGTGAGAGACGTCATCGTCAACGGCAAGATCCTGATGAGGAACCGGATCTTTCAGGGTCTTGACGTGGAGGAGGTGATGGGAAGGGTCAGGGAAATCGCCAGGATAATCAAGAAGGGATGATGCCCTGAGAGCCACTATGGTCTTCACGGTTCAGGAAATTAAAATCTATGCTCAGAAATGCTTCGACGGCGCTCAAGGAAGCCATGACTGGGATCACTCGGAGCGGGTCCGCCGGCTGTGTCTCAAAATCGGCAAGGCAGAGGGAGCGGACCTCGAGGTTGTCGAGATCGCCGCGTACCTTCATGACATCGGGAGGCCCTATCAGGATGAATCGAAAGGCGCCGTTTGCCATGCCCAGAAGGGAGCTGAAATGGCAAGGGCCCTGCTGGAGGGTTATCCGATGTCAACGGAGCGGAAGGAGAATATCATCCGCTCCATCCAATCCCATCGTTTCCGGGGAAACTGCCGGCCCCTTTCCATAGAGGCAAGGGTGCTCTTCGACGCGGACAAACTGGACTCCATCGGCGCCATCGGGATTGCGCGCACATTTCTGTTTGCCGGTGAGGTGGGCGCCAAGCTTCACAGTCCTGGAGCCGATCCGGAGAAAACCGAGCCCTACAGCGTGGAGGACA
>JAGUZM010000347.1 GCA_020060805.1 Deltaproteobacteria bacterium
ACCTATTTCTGGTACACGACACTAGGTGATCGGTAGGTTCAAAAGTGGTTACCTTGGCTGACAAAAGCCGATCTGTTTCAAAAAGCCCCGGGGAGGACCCGGGCCTTTTCTTAAGTGACTGGTGGGAGGGCGCCGTCTTTTCACGACTTATCTGTGGGGGAAGCCCCGGCCCCGAGCCCAGGCGAGGGGAACGGTGGAGGGGGCAAGTTTCCCTCGCAGATAAGTCGTTGAAAAGACCAGCCCGGGAGACTTGGAACGGAAGAAATGGCCCCGGTCCTTCCCGGGTCATGCGGTGTCATGCGAAAGAGGCTGAACATGTTCCTGGACAAGATTTTCCCTTTCCGCAAGAAGCATAAGAAGCAGGGCCTGAGCGATGCCCTGATGAACGCGTTTACGGTAAAGTACGTCAATTTCAAGACCTTGCTCGAATCCAACTCCGAATTGCTCAAGATCATCTCCAACATCGAAGAAAAACTGAGGGGCGACACATTGTTCGGCATGTCTTTCGTCAACGCCATGACGGTCCGGACCGTGTTTCATGTTTCCCGGATGGTCCAGAGCTTCGAGAGCATGTCAGGCCGCAAATACCCAGAATTGCTGGAAATATTGAGCGGCATCCACGAAGTCTTCAGGCAGGACCTGGAACAGAGAAAACCGGCCAAGTCCCCGGAGGTCATCCTGCGCCACGACCGAGTCACCAAAGAGATGATGGAGTTCGTGGGGGGTAAGAACGCCAATCTCGGGGAAGTCCTCAACCGTCTTCGTCTGCCGATTCCGGCAGGCTTTGCCATCACCACCACGGCCTTCGATCGCTTTATCGAGGCGAATGACCTTGGCGATGAAATCCGGCGGAGAAAAATGGAGCTGGACCTCATCGACCCGGAAGTGATCCTCCGCGTGAGCGAGAGCATCCAGCAGCTCTTCCATGATTCAAAGGTCCCGCCCGACCTTGAAAGGGCGATCATGGAGGCTTACGAGGATCTGGCCGGCAGGCGGGGGCCGGGCCAGGGAGAACTCAAGATCGCCATGCGGAGCAGCGCCATCGGGGAGGACAGCGAACTCTCCTTCGCAGGCCAGTATTTGAGCGTTTTGAACGTGCCGCCGGAAAACATCATGCATGAATACAAGCGGGTTCTGGCAAGCCTCTTCACCCCCCAGGCGATCACCTACCGCCTCCACATGGGAATCACCTTCGAAGATGCGGCGATGAGCGTCGCTTGCCTGGAGATGATCCGGGCCAAGGTGAGCGGGGTCATGTACACCCGGCACCCTTTCAACCTTCTGGAAGATCGCGTCATCATCAACGCGGTCTGGGGATTGGGCCCTTATGCGGTTGAGGGCGTTGTCACGCCCGATACCTACACCGTCTCCAAGAGCTCGCCCCCCGTGATGCTCGATTCCAGGATCACGCCCAAACCCGTGAGGCTCGTCGCCAAAGAGGACGGCTACATCGGCGAGGTCCAGGTCGATGAGGAGACGCAAAAACAGCCCTGCCTGACCGAGGAGCAGGCTCTGGCCCTGGCTTCTCACGCCAAGGTGCTCGAAGAGCATTTCGGCTGTGCCCAGGATATCGAGTGGGCCATCAACCAGAACGACGAGATCGTCATCCTTCAGACGCGGCCCCTGCACCTCCAGAGCCACGAAGAGCGCCGGCGGTCCGCAACCTCGGAGCCAGTGCCTGGTTATCCTGTGCTCCTTGAGGGAGGCGACATCGTCTGCCCGGGTGTCGGGTCCGGCCCTGCCCACATTGTCCGTTCCATGGATGACCTCCTGTCTTTTCCCGCAGGGGGTGTTCTGGTTGCGTCCACGTCATCCCCTCAGTACGTCATCGTCATGCAGCAGGCCCAGGCGATCCTCACAGACTCCGGCAGCATCACGGGCCACATGGCCTCCCTTGCGAGGGATTTCAGGATCCCCGCCATTCTGAATACTCAAAAAGCGACTTCCACGATCCGGCCGGGTGCCGAGATCACCGTGGATGCCTATTCGGGCAGGATATACCTCGGGAAAGTCCCCCAGCTGATGGAGCTGCGGGTTCCCAGGGGCTCAATGATGAAGGATACGCCGGTGTATGAAATCCTGAGGAGGAGAGCCGACCTCATCATTCCCCTCAACCTCGTGGACCCCAAGTCGCCAGAATTCGCGCCCCGAAGCTGCAAGACCGTCCATGACATCATGCGCCTTCTCCACGAACTGTCCTATACCGAGCTTTTCCAGCTGAGCGATCTGGCCACCGACTACGGGAGCATCTCCGTCCAGCTGGAGGCACCGATCCCCCTGGAGCTTTTCATCATCGATCTCGGGAAAGGGATCAGCGATGTCGTGAGGAATCCGCATAAAATCATTCCGGAAGAAATCACCTCCGTTCCTTTTGGGGCGGTCGTCAAGGGAATGCTGCATGATGACTTGAGGAGGACGGAACCGAGGCCCGTGAATTTGAGAGGCTTTTTTTCGGTCATGAGCCAGCAGATTCTCACCGCTCCCAACATGGGGGGAGAGCGTTTCGGGGACAGGAGCTATGCCATCATCTCCGATCATTACCTCAATTTCAGCTCCCGCGTCGGGTACCACTACAGCATCCTCGACACGTTTTGCGGGCCCTCACCCGTGAAGAACCACGTCAATTTTCAATTCAAGGGCGGAGCGGCGGATGAAGCTCGGAGAAATAGGCGGGCCCGGCTGATCAGGAGAATCCTCGAGGAACTGGGGTTTCTCGTGGAAGTCACCGCAGACCGCGTGACCGCCCGCCTTGTCAAGCAGGAGCAGAACGTCCTAGCCGATAAGCTGGACCATCTCGGCCGGCTCCTGATTTTCACCCGTCAGATGGACATGCTCATGGCGACGGAAGACACCGTCAATCACCTGGCTGAGTGCTTCCTGAGCGGCGATTACTGCATGGAGAACTACCAAAATCAGCGCGCCACCGGCAGCAACGCCTGATGCTTTACAGGGCGCAGGATTGATCACGCCCCTGATGCACCTGAAACGTGAGACCCTTTACAATTCAGATTCAAGGGTATATACTCCAAAATATAGATTTACGAAAGGAGGTACGACCGTGAACATGGCAAAGCTCTTTAAGAACGGTAAGAGCCAGGCGGTAAGGCTCCCAAAGGATTTCAAATTTGACGGCTCTGAAGTTTATGTGAAGAAAATCGGTCGAAACGTACTTCTAATTCCTAAGGAAGACCCCTGGGAATCCCTCATAAGCAGCCTGGACAAATTCACTGATGACTTTATGGCAGAACGAGATCAGCCCCCACCAGAACATCGCGAGTCTCTTTGATGCGTTATCTTCTGGATACCAATATCTGTATATACATCATCAAGAAAAAACCTCGCAAAGTGTTGGCCAAACTTATGTCTCTTGACATCAGAGACGTCGGCATCTCATCCATAACGCTTTCTGAACTGGAATACGGGGTGGCAAAGAGCGGTCACCCTCAACAGAATAGAGATGCCTTGAATGCTTTTCTTGCCCCTTTGGAAATCGTTTCATATGACCAGCTTGCAGCTCATCACTATGGAAGAATCAGGTCCTTCCTTGAGAAAAAGGGGCTTGTTATCGGCGCTATGGATATGCTCATTGGCGCCCATGCCATGGGTCTGTCGATCACTTTGGTTACGAACAATATCCGTGAATTCAAGAGAATCCCCGGTCTGAGCGTAGAAAACTGGGCATAGACTGTCCCCGCTGCTGGAACTCCCACAACCAACTCCGGAGCTGTCTTTGAACACAAAACTACCCACCCTGTTGGCAGGAGCCCTTCTGTTACTCGTCATCGGCTGTTCCGACGACAAGCCGGGCGACACAGGGAAAGTTCCACCTCCATCGGAAGATCCTCCGGCAAGCACTGAACTTCGACTCGTGATCCGGCAGGCGGGGATGATTTTGCGTCAAAGCAGGACCTGGAAATGAGATCCAGGATCGAGGGCCTTATCGGAGAGAGAGGAGTCGGGCAGGTTGCGAGGTCAGGCACGGGCATGGGATGGATGGATGTATGGATCAGGGTGAAAGACAACGAAGAAGCAAGAAAAGCACTCCGGGCGATCATGAAAGAGACCGCCCCTGATGCCAAGTTCAGTATCGAGTCCTTCTGATGGGCTTTGATTCCCTCAATCCGTCCTGCATTGGTACGTTCCTCTTTCGTGTTTTCGTGGTCCTGCTTTTGTCTTGGCTTTTCGCACTTTAGGCACTCTCTTCCCTCTTTCGCGCTTTCGTGATTCGATTTGACTTTTGGGGCAAGGTTCTCCTCAGGCTTTTATAGTTGTTGACAAACCGCAAGCCTTCCCCTATATTCCGATCCATATTAGTTGCTTTTCATAACTACCGCGTCTCGTATCTTACCATCAGAGCAACCACAAGACCGGCTACTCATTAACATCTTTTAGCAGACCTCGGGGCGGATCAGGAACTGGAAACCGATTTTCGTGACGGACAAAGGGGGCAGCCCATGTCCGAATCGGAAAAATGGCGGACCGCACTCGCCACGGAGAGATTCCGGTTTTCTGTTCGAGTCGCCAGCCTCATGGTGTTGCCGCCGTACAAAGGCGGCATCTTCCGAGGGGCCTTCGGCAGCGTCTTCAGAAGCATCGTCTGCGCTACACGGGCAGCGGACTGCCAGAAATGTCTCGTCCGCAGCCAGTGCCTCTATGTCGTCCTGTTCGAGCCGCAGGCCCCTCCAGACCACCCGGATGCTCACAAATTCAGGCATGCTCCTTCCTCCTACGTTCTCAACCCTCCCCTGACCAAACGCGAAGCCTTCAAACGTGACGAGACGCTCGACTTCGAGCTGGTCCTCATAGGCCGTGCCGTCGACGCCGTGCCGTATTTCATTTACACCTTTATGGAGATGGGGAAGCGGGGCCTGGGGCGGGAGCGAGGAAGGTACGAGCTTCTGAGCGTTGATGTCCTGAGAAACGGCACCCGGACCCCGATTTATGACGGATCTACCGGGACGCTCATCTCATTTGCACCCGGTCTCGATTCCGTCACTTACCCGGGAGACGATTCCTGTACGCGGGTAACTCTGGAATTCCTTACCCCCCTTCGCCTGAAGGTGAAGGGCGATCTTGTCACCCGGTTGACCTTCCCCTTATTTTTCGAGCGCCTCGCCCACCGTCTGACCCTTCTCGCCGCCTTCTATGGCAGGAACGGAGAGCAATCCCATGATATTTCACCGCTTTTTCCCCGTGCGCGGGAGATCAGCGTGGATGAAGACACGCTTCGCTGGCAAGACTGGGAGCGCTACTCCGCCCGGCAGCAAACAGCAATGAAGCTTGGAGGGTTGAGAGGAAAAATAACTTTTTCTGGCGACCTCGGCCCTTTCATGCCGTTCCTCAGGTTGGGGGAACAAGTGAACGTAGGGCAAGGAACCAGTTTCGGGCTGGGGAGAATGTCCGTGAGTGTCTGAAGACAAACTCGCCCCAATAGGAGGTGAAGACGGCATGCAATTCCTTGTGGTGATAGAAACCCAGAAGGTCAAATCCTACCTTTTTGCGTCCCCCATCATGAGGGAAACGCGTGGAGGAAGTGTCCTTCTCGATTTGTTGAACCGCCGAGAAACGGAAGAGCTGGTTAAGCGGAGTGCCCCATCAGGCTTTGAAAAGATATACCTGGGGGGCGGTTCGGGGCGTATCCTGTTTGAAAAAGAGGAAGAAGCGCGTGCCTTCAAAGACAAGGTCCTGAGCCTGTACCGCAGGCGAACGACGAACGCTCGCGTTGCCGTGGAGGTTGTCGAGCGTCGCGGAGATGAGAGCTTTCCTGACTGGATGAGACGCGCCGTCGGCGAGACGCAACGGAACAAGCTCGGACGAGTCGAAGGAGTTCCCATTTTAGCCGGGCGATGGATCAGGCCTTGCACATCTTGCAGCAGTGAACCAGCAGAGGAGATGCGGACCGAGCATGGTCTGCACCTGCTCTGTAGCTCCTGCCTACTGAAACGTATCGAGGTCATGAACCTTTATGACGATATCAAACGAGTCTCAAAGGAATTCAGGCCGACGGACAACCTTAAGCCACTGCTTAAACCAGCGAACGAACTGGCCGCGCTTTACACCGAAGAATTCATCTTTACTACCCTTGCCCGACGTAACGAAGAAGAAGGATTCCGTGTCTTCTTGCCTCAGGACTTCAACGATATCGGTGACCGCTCGCTGCCTCCCAATTACTTAGGTTTCATCTACGCAGATGGAAACCGCATGGGTGAAGTCGTCAAGCATCTGGCCGAGGTCTTCCGAGATGAAGAATCCGCAAAACAGGCTTACAAGGCGTTTTCTCGAATCATCGATGAGGCCACTCGGCAAGCTGCTGTGGATGCTGTCATGGCAGAAGTTGACCTTGGCTCGGAGAAGGGTTGGTATCGCTCCATACCAGTCGAATTCATCATGGCTGGAGGAGATGATCTAATGCTTATCGTTCCCGCCCAGAATGCCCTTGATGTTGCCGCTTCGTTTGTGGAGAGGTTTCAGGTACGGACCCTCGATCTACAAGAGGAGTATGTGGAAGGCGAAGAGCTGAGTACGATCTTCGCTCCGCATGGTCTCACCACGTCGGCGGGGGTGGTCATTGCCCACGCCCATTACCCGGTAAGTGACCTGATGAGCCAAGCCCGCGATCTCATGAAACTTGCCAAGAAGAAATCCGCTGTAGCGGCAAGAATCGACACTGGGTCCGACGAGGTTATTGAGACCGGAACCATCGACTTCATGGTGCTCCCGGAGAGCGTGAGCGAGCCGGCCAAGGACCGCCGTACACGGGAGTATACCCATGAAGCGCCCGGATCACATAACCGAGGGAGGAGAGTATCCCTGACAGAACGCCCCTATACGGCCGAGGGCGTCAAGAAGCTGCTTTTGACCATCCGAGAACTCAAGCGCTCTTCCGTCCCACGTACTAAGCTGAAGGCACTTTACTCAGCCCTTTTCCGAGGAACGATGCAGGCGCAGTTTGACAGTCTTGTCCTCCTCGAACGACTGAAGTCATCGGGAGACCTCAAGCAGGGAAGTGTATTGGAGGACTTGGTCCGGAGCCTGGATCGCTTCCCTTTCCGGATCAACCCCTACCCCGACACTCAGGCGGTCCTGACGACCCCCT
>JAGUZM010000348.1 GCA_020060805.1 Deltaproteobacteria bacterium
GGCGGGCTGTCCATGCACATGTTCTCCGCCACAGTGAGGGAATCCACCAGCTGAAACTGCTGGTGGACGATGGCGATGCTGTGTGCCCGCGCATCGGTCGGTCCCCGCAGTGTGACGGCACGACCGTGGATAAGGATTTCGCCGGAGTCAGGCGTCTCTTCCCCGGCGACAATCTTCATCAAAGTCGACTTGCCCGCCCCATTCTCCCCCACGATGGCGTGCACCTCGCCGGGATGGATGTCCAAGCTGACATCGCTCAGAGCCCGTACCGGGCCGTAGGTTTTTGTAATCCTGTGGGCAACCAGCAACGGCCGGCCTTTTATGCCTTGCCCCTGGCCGCTCGCCGCCGGGTTCCTATCGGTGTGGGGTACCATTTCGCCCTAACTCTTCGGTTTGACCCCAAGCTTCTCGCGGAGCGGCGGGGGGATCTTTTCGAACGCGTCTTTCTCGGTCACCAATTCCGCCACCAGGGGCGTGAAACGGGATTTCGGCTCCTTTTTGTTAACTAGGTAGTCAATCACGATCTGAGCGGACAGCCGGCCCCATTGGATCGGGTCGAGGAGAATCGTCGCAGACATGTCGCCGTTGTGGATGGCGGCAAGGGCCGGCGGCGTGCCGTTGGTGCCCAGAGTCGCCACCTTACCGCGTAACCCTGCGGCGCGCACGGCTTGCGAGCCGCCGAGGGCCAGATCGTCGTTGGACGCGTATATCGCGACGAGGTCTCGATGGGCCACAAGGGCGTCTTCAGACAGCTTGAGTCCCATCTCACGTGTCTGCATGGAGTTCTGCGCCCAGACGACCTGAAATCCCGCCTTTTCTACGGCCTGGCGAAAACCTTTCGCCTGGTCGACGGCGAACAAGGCCCCTGCAGGGCCCAAGAGCATGGCGACCTTGCCGGGCTTGAGATTGTCGACCACCCACTTCCCCTTCATCGCACCGAGGTCGACGTAATCGAAGCCGACATAGGTTTTCCAGAGGTGGCTGTACTTGTCGTCCAGGGTGCGTGCGACGAAAAAGATCGGGATACCCGCGGCATCCGCGCGCTGCACAGCGGGTGCAGGGCCTTCGGTGTCCAGAGGTGACATCAAAATCGCATCCACCTGGGCGGCCACCAGGTCATTGATATTGGAGACCTGCTCGTTGACGTCCGCATTTGCCGAAAGCAACGTTGCTTCGATCCCCTGGCCCCTGAACGTGTCGGTGATGGATTTGCCCAGGGCGATGTAAAAAGGGTTTTGAGCCTCCGGCAGGGAGACGCCTACCCGGAACTTCTTGGCTTGTCCCCACACATCGCCGGGCGTTAGATGGAGAGCGAAGATCGCCGCCGTTGTGACGGTTGCAAAAACAATAATCTTCTTCATAGCCGATTCCTCCTTTCGATGGTTTCTGCCACCCCCGCCACTGATGGCGGGCGCAACGATTGTTATCGGGTCTGCCGTTTGATAACGTCCAGGGATGCCGCTACGACCAAGATCGCGCCGATGGCGACGCCTTTCCAGTGCGGGTGTACGCCCACGATATTGAGCCCATTGCCGAGCGCCGCCAGCAGGAGGATGCCCATCATGGAGCGCCACAGCTTGCCCTCCCCACCTTGCAAGGCCGCACCACCTAAAATCACGGCACCGATCGCCTCCAGCTCGTAGAGGAACCCGGCAGTGGGCTCTCCACCGCCGGTGCGCGCCGCAAGCATCATCCCGGCAAGGCCGCACGCGGCACCCGAGATAGTGAAGGCCGTCATTCGGACCAGGGCCACGTTGATTCCCGAAAGCGCCGCTGCGCGCGCATTGCCGCCGACAGCATAGACATACATCCCGAAAGGCGTGTGTCGAAGAACGAGGGCCATGACCAGAAAGACCGCAAAGGCCACGACGGCAAGGGTCGGGATCCCGAGGGTGCGCGATATTCCGAAATCCGTGTAGGAAGGGGGGAAGCTGTAAATCGCGGAGCCGGCCGTAATGATCAGCGCAAGGCCGCGGCCGATATTGAGGGATCCGAGGGTCACGATGAGCGGCGATACACCCAAGTAGCCGACGAAAAACCCGTTGACCGACCCGGCCACCGCGCCGGTCAACACGCCGGTCGAAATAGCGAGGCCAAGGTTGCCGGTCTGCTCCACGACGATCGCGCCGATGACCGCTGAGACCGCGACAACAGAGCCGGCCGATAGATCAAAACCACCGGTGAATATCACAATGCTGGCTCCGACGGTCACGATAGCGAGGATCGACACCTGATTGAGCACATTGATAATATTGGTGGCTGACAGGTACTTGGGGTCAAGAGCGTAGAAAACCGTCAACATGGCAACAAAGATGGCTGGCACTACGGCGCGGTCCCAATTCTGGCGCAGGCGAGTGACAAGGGTCGAGCCGTTCGGGCTCATTGTAGAAGCCTTGCTTACTGTATCCACCATTTCCAGTCCGTCACCAATCCCGCCTCAGGCCCCTGTCACACACTGGCCGTGGGAAGGCATTCCTATCCTCCGGCCCGCCGAGCATGGCTGATGGGTCGTAGCAAAAGGTCGAATGAATCATGCGACCAAAGCTGACACCGGAGATGCGGTCTATCTGAAAAAAGCAGGTTTTGCACATTGTGAAGCAAAATAAATGCCACAACGAGGTATAAACGCAAACGGCCAAAAACAGAGGTTTTTTGGCGCAAGACGAACCGTGGCTTAACCCAGCTGTAGACCCGTATTTTACGTTTTACTGAAAAGCTCCTTACACCTCTTTACAATGTGGAGAAATTGGAAAACTGCGACTTTAGTTAGAAAGCTATTCTTTATCGGCTATTGCTTGATCATTCAGCCTGTTATGTGCTAACCGACGGATAAGCCTTTGGGGGTTTATAGGACTATGGTCTGCGTCGAGGCATTAATAAAGTGCGATTTATCATGAACAGAGGAGGGTACGTTGATGAACCCGTGCGAGATCGGCTGTCCCAAGTCACATGTTGACACACCTGCGCTGCTGGTTGATCTGGATGCGCTTGAATACAATATAAAGAAGATGGCTGCATTCTTCAAGGATAAGGAAGCCAGGCTGCGACCGCACGTGAAAACGCATAAAACTCCCGCCATCGCGCTCAAGCAATTGAAAGAGGGTGCGGTGGGGGTAACTTGCCAAAAGATATCAGAAGCAGAAGTTATGGCGAGGGCAGGTATTCGGGATATTCTGATCGCTAATCAAGTCGTCAGCAAAAAAAAGATCATTAGACTGGCCGAGCTGGCAAGAGATAACGCGATTAAAGTCGCTGTAGATAGCAGTCAAAACATTGAAGACATCTCTGAAGCTGCCACGGCAAAGAAGGTCACCATAGGTGTGGTTGTAGAGGTGGATATCGGCATGAACAGGTGCGGTGTTCCCCCGGGTGAGCCTGCCTTAGATCTTGCCTTGGAGGTCGAGAGAAAAAGGTATGTGAAATTCGTGGGACTCATGGGTTATGAAGGGCACACTGTAACCATTTCCTCATACCCGCAGAGAAAAGATGAGGCGAGCAAAGCGCTACGCCTCCTGGTAGATACAAAAAAATTCATCGAGGAGAAAGGCGTACGATGTACGGTTGTCAGCGCCGGGGGGACGGGAACATATGACATTGCCGGTTCTTTTCCCGGCGTAACCGAAGTGCAGGCAGGCAGTTACGCGACGATGGATGCGAAGTATGGTTCAGTTGAAGGGATTGGAGGCACTTTCAAACAGGCCCTCAGTCTCCTGGCTACAATCATCAGCAAACCATCGGAGGATCGTGTGGTTATCGATACGGGGATGAAAGCGATTTCTCACGAATTCGGCATGCCTGTTCTGGAAATCAACAACAGGAGATTAGAGTTAAGCAGTCTGGCGGAAGAGCATGGGATTATCAGGCATCCCCTTGCAGCAAAGGGCATGAACGTGGGTGATGTCATCGAGCTTATCCCAACACATGGGTGTACAACCATCAATCTCCATGATTACTTGTATGGTTTAAGGAAAGGGATCGTTGAATGTGTTTGGCCAATTTCGGCAAGAGGGAAATTCCACTAACAGGCTGCTGAAAAACACCCATCTGCTGCGTTGCCCTCCATCCTCCGTAGCAGTGCTACTGCGGAGGACGGGTCATCCCTCGTTGCTGCGGCGTACTTCTATGTGCGCCTCGCTCCTCGGGATTTCGGGCGCCTTGCATCTGGGCGTTTTTGAGCAGCCTGCGAGCAGGGGCTTTTTCAGCAACCTGCTAATGGCTCCGAGAAAGAAGAGCCCGCGATTTTCCGATCGCAGAGCCAAAAGATTACGGTCACTGGCCAAGCAGTTCATCGGAGTGTTGCTCGGCCCCAATATCTAGGCGAGATGAATGGGCGCCACCCCCCTTACCGCATGCGCGCGTACGTGAAAGCTTTAGGGATGGAACGGACCAGGATTTGCCCGGAGGTTTTCTCGTCAAAGAGGCCGGCATCTATCAGCGCATTCATGATCCCGTCGCGCTGTTCCTCCCTTATGGCCATGCTGCACGCTTCTCGGGCCGGCGACATGGATTTGGGCTTCAGATCAGGAGAGACGTGATTTTTGATCTTGCTGATGATCGTCGCCCCCCTGGCGCCTGCGCGCATACCCTCCTTGATCAAATCCCGGCCTCGCCCCTCATTGCAGATCACGGTCAGATCGATCAGGCCGGACAGGAGGTGCTCCTCGTCCAGCAGCAGGGCTTCTCTCCCGCTCCGCCGGCGCCATCCCATGTCGCCTTTGATCTCATCCAATGTCGCGATGATCTGCTCAACGCTTGCCACATGCCGGGTCATGCCGTGGGTGATTTTGGTGTCGATCAATCCCTTGTGAATGGGGTAGGTATAGATGAAGCCCTTGCCCGGCTGGTCAAGGTTGCCTGCGGTGATCATCATTTTCATCAGAGGGTCCGCATCATAGGTGCTCACCGCGAGATGGATGATCTCCTTCTCAGCCGGGATGGCGATGCGCAAGAGTCCGAGCTTCTCCCGTATCCCCGTTCCGATTCCGAAGGAAACCGCGGGAACGCTGGCCCCCATATCCAGGGCGACGCGGGCCACCGGATTCGCCTGGCCTCTTTGGACCACGCAGCTGAGGCCGGTGAGAGAGGACTGTTTCTTGACGGTCGGGTCCGGGGGAGAGGATATCTCGTTTTCCAGAGACCATTCCGGAGGCTCGATCAGGGTCACTTCCTCGCTGTAAACCGTACCCCTCCCAGGAAGCATGAGTTCTCCGTGATCGATGACCAGGTCCAGTGCCTGCTCTTCCTGGGCAGGGCCGACGAGGAAAACGATGATGTCCGCCTGATCTTCGACCAGCTTAAAGGGGTTGACCATCCCCAACCCTTTCCTTTTCTCATGGAGGATGATCGTGCGGGCGGAGGAGATGTTGAAATGGACGATGCCTGCGGAAGTGAGGTGAGGCACCAGGGACTTCGTCAAACCCTTCCTGACGATAGCGGTCACCCGGCAGACTTTTCTCCCCCTGATCACTTCGCCGCTCCTTCCTCCCGCAGGTTCCTCTGAGGCACCTTCAGGCCAGCCTCCTTCTCCCTGGTCACCTTGAGTCCGATCGCGAGGACCGTAAGAATGGGCATAACGGATGCCATAGCCAGGATGCCGAAACCCTCGGCGACATCTACCTGGTTCCCGATACCCAACCCCATGGCGAGGACCAGGGGTACCGTGACGGGCCCGGTCGTCACCCCGGCGCTGTCCCAGCCGATGTTGACGAATTCTTCCGTCGAGATCCGGGTGAGGAAGAGCAACAGGACATAGGGCGGCGCCAGGAGCAGGAAAAGGGGAACGGCGCAGACGATTTTCAAAACCCCCATCGTTATTCCGGCCCCAACGCCGAAGGCGACGGCATGCATGAGGAGGGATTTCTTGAAAGTCCCCACCGTCATCTCTTCAACGGTTATTCCAAGGGCATTCAGCGCCGGCTCGGCCAGGGTCGCCCCGTAGCCCATGACAAAAGCGAACACCAGGACGATCGATATTCCCAGGAGGCCATTCTCCCTTCCCATGATCGGCCCTTTTCTGGGAATGTGGACATACTTGTTCTCATCGGGGTGGTACATCGTTTCATCGAAGGTGAGGGTCTCAACGGCGTTTCCCCTTTTCAAGAAAAAGAATCGGTGTTCTTGGCCCTTCTCATCGAGGGCGGTCTGCACGATCGAGGGATCAAAGCTTTCGATAACTGTCTTTTGCTCCGGCACTTCGATCGCCTTGAAAGAGGACGGCAGTCTTTGCCCCACCTGGTTGCCGAGTTTTGCGAGCCCGATCTCTATTCCGATGTTAAACAGCATCATCCCGAGAAGGGCAAACAGGACGCCGATGAAAATCTCATCCGCCCGCTGAAGCTTTTCCCTGAGTACCAGGGACAATACGAGGAGGAGGAAAAAGACCAAAGGAAGCACAGCTTGTACGGAAACGAGGGCATTGCGTTTTATCAGGTCAGGGTAGTCCAGAGAAGGTCTCGAGCGGTCCGATCCCTTCCAAAGGTTTCCAGCCGTTTCGTCGTCGCCGAATATCGTTGCTTTTTGTTCTTCCGTCCCCTTGATCGCAGCCCACCGGTAAAGAGCGTTCGGGTCCTGGCCGAAGACCTCTTTTCTTTTTCCCTCATCGCGGGCAAGGGATCTCAGGAAATCGAGCATCTCCTCACGATTCCCTTCGAACAGGGTCAGTTGTTGATCTTCGCTCCCACCCTGCAGGGCGCATCCAGTCAATTCCTGAGGGTTTCGGAAGAGGGAAATAATTTTCTGGCGGTTTTCCGGCTGGAAGAAGGCGTGCTGACTCATCGGGGCCGGAACCCCATGACTCAGGATCGCCGCGAGGAAAAGAACCGTGACCACGGGAAAGAGGGAGGCCAGAGTGACCACGCCGAACCCTAAAGACTCCGTTTCGCTCTTACTCGCCACGCGACATACGCCGAGTCCCAGGGCCAAGACCAACGGGACCGTCACAGGCCCGGTTGTCACAGCGCCGCAATCCCATGCGAGGCCGGTAATGGCACGCAGGTTCGGATCAACGTATGCCCATCCGCTCAGGAGCAACAGCAGGAGGACCAGAATGTAGATGAAGGGTTTGAGAGACCAGTTGTGAAGGTAACGGAGCATGCTGAACAGAACGGCAATCCCCACCCCGACGCCGACAGCATAAACGAGGTAGTCGGGGTGTTTGTTCAGCATCAGGAACAGAAGGGGTGCTTCCCAGGGTTTCACCGCCGCTCCCGCACTCTTGAGCACCCCAATGGCCGGTTCAGCAAACGTGACTCCCACACCGAGGATGAATCCGAAACCCAAGATAACAAAGACGTTGGTCTTTTGGGGGAGCTTGAGCCCGATCACTTCGCCCAGGGGCATGAGTCCCAGGATGAGGCCTTCCATGAAAAATGCAAGCCCTCCGATGACGATGGCCAGCCCGACGGCGATCGTCGAGGCTTCCGCAATGGGCATGCGCAAGACCACGGCCTGGAAAAAGAACAGGTAAAGGATGATCAGGGCAACGGACTTGACCTGATCGAGGACTTTTCTTTTGGCGTAGGGAATCAGGATGCCGATGCTTTGCTTGAAACCGATCTGGATTTTGTCCTGATTGTGGGCCGGTCTGGACATGACCTCATCCTCAGATGGTGGGTTGAGACATTTTACGCCCCGGAGGCCTTAGCCGGTGAGCAAGTATTCTTGCGGGGCTCGAAAATTTCGCCGCAGAGCGTGAGAAAGTCACGGGCCAAAATTGCAGGGCCTGGACGCGTACCCTCCCCTCATTCGAGCCTTCGACCGCCCAGCTCAACCAGGGTCCCCATGCCTTTCTCGATCGCTTTACGATAAATGTGGTCAGCGGCGGATACATCCTCAGCCGCAAGCCCAAGGGACTCGAACAGGGTGACCTCCTCAGGAGAGGTCCGGCCTGGAATCTTGCCGGTCAGAATTTGGCCGATTTCTCCCCGGATGTGGGCATCGTCGATGGCCCCTTCTTTCTTGGGGAAAAGAAAATCACCCGCCTCATTCAACGTCGATTCTCGGCGATCTACGAAGAGGCGGGACTGGACGACGGCGGCTGTGTCCAGCTCCCTGGTGAAAGGAACGCTCGACCCGACGGCGTTGATATGGGCCCCCGGGGACAAGTGCTCACCGAGAAGGATAGGGTCCGGGGAGGCTGTGGCGGTGCAGATGATGTCCGCCCCCCCCACCGCCGCTTTGACCGTGGCCATCGTTTCCACTTTGATTCCGTGAGCCCGGGATTCGCGCTCGGCAAACCGAAGAGCATGTTCCGGGTTTCGGCTCCAGACGCGGACCCGGCGAAGTTTTCGGCAATGCCCCATGGCCTCCAGATGGGTTCTTGCCTGGGTCCCCGTACCGAGGATGGCAAGGTCGCCTGCGTCCTGGCGGGCGAGGAGCCTTGTGGCAACCCCTGATGTCGCGGCGGTGCGGATAGCGGTAATTTCGGTGGCATCCATAAGAGCGAGAGGCTGGCCGTGTTTGGTTTCGAAGATCATGACCGCACCCATGTGGGAGTCGTACTCCGTGCCGTGATTGCCGGGAAAGACGCTGACGACTTTCAATCCCATGACTTGGAGGTTACCCATGTAAGCAGGCATCATTGCAAGGGCTCCCACTTTTTCCGGCAACCACATGACGGGCCGCAAGGGGAGAATGACCTCGCCCCGGGCCAGAGCC
>JAGUZM010000524.1 GCA_020060805.1 Deltaproteobacteria bacterium
GGGAATCTTCGCTCGAACACTCCCCCCGCCGGCCCACCGGCTGAAAATCTACCCTACGGTTTTTTGTCATTGCTCAGATCTCAGCTGTACTTAATCATTAGCAGGTTGTCTCTTCAGTCTCCCTTATGTGGGCTTCCGTATCCAGAGTCCCGTCCTTTTCCTCACCCCTTGGCATCCTCTTCCTTGCTCTGGGACCTCCTTTCCTCCTACCGCACTAGATAGGGGAAAAGGATCTGGATGCAGTTTTCAGGACACTCTGCTTGACAAACGCCGCAGTACCAACAGTCATCGGGGTATTTCTCGTAGGGCCGGTCCTCTTCGTCCATGGCAATCACGTGACCCGGGCAGTACTGGGCGCACGCACCACAGCCGATGCAGCATTCTGTGTCAATAGAGAGATTCATAAGCGTTCCTTCTCGACCACTGCGCCGTCCGGCCCCTGGTAAAGGATGATCCGTGTTTTCCAGTTCGCGTCATCCTTTTCAGGATAATCAACCCGTTCATGGTAAAGCCCGAAACGGCTTTCTTTTCTGAACAAGGAAGCAAGCGCCGCGAGGCGAGCTGAGAAAAGGCCCGCCTTTGCTTCGAAGACCTTCATCACACTGTGCGGGTCCGTGACCGGAATGTCGTCCTGGTCCTTGATCATGGCATCCGTCTCTTTGAGAAAGCGGGTCAAGCGTGAAGCGGATTTGGGAGGGGCGAGGTACTCATTCACCAGGCGGCGGTATTTATACTCGAATTCCCTCACGGGCACGTTCAGGGTCCCCTTCCGGTGGCGCGCAACTGCTGCTTTAAGAACCGCCAGTCTCTCATCGACCTCGCCGTCATCAGGTCTGGAATGAGCTTTGCTCACAACCCTTTCACCCACCGCTTCGCCCATGCACATAGCACCCGGCAGGAACCCATAAGGATTAGCGAGGCAGTCGCCCGCGGCAAAGAGGCCGGGTACGTCCGTTTCTCCCCAGGCATCGGCCACCATGCCCGTGAGACCATGGCCGCCGCAAAGGTAGACCTCGCTGAACACGACTTCCAGGGGCTGGGATCTGAGGTCAATGCCCTTTCGCTGGAGAAACTGCCGCACCGTAGGTCTTTCGGCTTCGTAAATCCCGCTTTCAATGAGATCCAGAGTCCTCTCCTTCAGATGGGAAAAGGAGAAAGCCACGGGTCCCCGTCCTGCCTTGAGTTCTTCGAGCATGGCTTTGGTTCGAACGCCCCCGGGTGCATGTTCCATTCGCGCCGGATCATAGCGTTCCATGATACGTTCACCAAGCCCATTGATTAGCCAGGCGCCATGGCGAATGAACGTGGACAGACCCGGGCAGTTGAAGTCTTTTATCGTCATGGCAATGCCCGTGTATTCGAACCCCGTAAGCCTCGCTCCGGCATCGTATCCTAGCCGGTAAGCCTCTCCGTTACACCAGGGACAGTCGAAAGTGCCATGAAGATAACCTGTGGAGTTGAGCCCTATCCGAGCGGCACCGCCAGCAGCGATCAGGACCGCCGGCGCCAAGAAAGCTTTCAGAGACCCGTCGGAGAGATCAAAGGCAATGGCTCCAGCGATCCGAGACCTGTCCTTGATGAGGTCCAGTACAACGTGACGGTTGTAAATCTCGGCGCCCGAAGAAAGGGTTTCCCGGGCAAGGATCTTCTTAAGTTCACCTCGAATCTCCACCAGGAATCGCCCCTTGGGGTGAAATTGGTTCACGATGTAGCCGCCCGTTTCATCCCTGGGAAAACTGAGACCCCATTGCTCTAGGCGCTTGAGGATCCCGAGGGAGCGCTCTCCGATCACCCGGCTGATCGCCGGATCGATGACTCCATCTGCGATGATGCTCACCGCCTCCACATACTCGTCAACGGAGGAGACTCCGGGGATAACCACGTTGTTAAGCGCATCCATGCCCCGACCCGCAGAACCGCTTCGACTGATTTCAGCCTTTTCCACAATGCTAACATGCAGGTCGGGGTTGAGTTCCTTCGCCCTGATGGCAGCCATGCACCCCGCAGGGCCTCCTCCCACAATGAGAAAATCCGTTTCGATGAGGCGGTGCCGTTCCATATCTATCCTATTTCTTCTTCCCTCCCAGCCTCCTGCGAAGGCGATAGTCCCTTGCGAGAGGGACAATGATGACCAACGCCGTAACAATCAGGATAACGAGCGAAATCGGGCGTTCAATAAATACCATAGGGTCTCCGCCGGACATACTCAAGGACTCTCTCAGGCGTTCCTCCATGATTTCGCCGAGCACCAATCCAATGATCAAAGAGACTGCGGGCCAATCTAGGCGTTCCAGAATATAGCCGAGAACAGCAAAAACCAGGGCCACGCCGACATCGAAGAAGCGCAAATTCAGGGAATAGATGCCTACAAAGGCAACTACGACAACGGTAGGGGCCAGGATGGTGCTCGGGATCTTCACAATCATGGCCAGGGATCTCAACCCCAGAGCCAACATAAGAAAAGAGCAGACTTGTATGAGAAACAAGCTGACGTAGATTTCGTTGATGAGCACCGGCTCCTTGATGAGAAGAAGAGGACCCGGGTAAATGCCTTGAATGCTCAGGATGCCGAGCAGGATGGCAGACACAGCTTCACCCGGAATACCCAGAGTCAGAAGTGGAATCATGGCGCCTGCCGGAACTGCACTATCCCCCGCCTCGGCGGCCATCACACCCTCAACGAGTCCTGTACCGAATTTCTCAGGGTGCTTCGATCCCCACTTGGCCGACTCATAGGACATGAACGAAGCGGTAATAGATCCCGGGCCGGGTAAAAGACCCACGAAGGTGCCCACGAAGCTTGCGCGGATCAGCGTCTTCCAGTGCCGGAGTGGACCGATGAGCTTGCTGAAATCCAGCGTGTGCCGGCTGAGATTGACCGTGTCCGCCAGAAGAATCGGTCTTTCGGCAATGATGAGCATCTGGGCGATGCCATAAATCCCCAAGCAGACTGGAGCAATATGAAAACCGTTCCTTAGAGTAAGCGAACCGAAATCGTAGCGGGTGATCATGGTACCGGGATCTACGCCTACGCAACTGAGCCACATACCCAGGCCAAGGAGCAAGATGCTTGCGGCAAGATGTTTGCGGTAGGCCATGACGAGCATCGTTACCCCGAATACAGATGCGGAAAAATACTCCGGCGAGCCAAAACTGGCGGCCACATGGGCGAGAGGCGGAGCGAGGAAGATCAGCACCACCACGCTTACCACCCCTCCGCCGAGAGAGCCGAGCAATGATGCAGACAGCGCCGTCTGTGCTTCGCCCCTCTGGGTCAAGGGATACCCATCAAAGGCAGTCCAAATGGAGGAGGGTTCTCCCGGTGATTTGATAAGCACGGCCGGCACAGCACCGCCGAAATAGCCGCCGCAAAAGATTCCCAACAAAAGGGAAAGGGCCAAGCCTGTGGGTATAGAGAACGTGAAAGGCAAAAGAACGACCATGCCCACCATGGGACCGATGCCGGGGATAATTCCTACAACAACCCCGATCAAGGCGCCGAAACACAAGCAGGCAATATTAAGCAGGGTGAAAGCGTTGTGAATGGCGGCGATGATGTTTCCCGGGTCAAACATACCAGCCTTTTTGCAAACCCCCGGTTGCCCGGAAAAAGGGAAGGTTCATCAGGATCACTCGAAGAGTTTCATGATAAGCGGAGTCGGCATATAGAGTCCAAGGACAACTTTGAAAATCACAACGACAATGGCCGTGTAGATGATGGAAATACCGAGATAACGCGCGGGAGATCGATGACCGAGCCAGTACAGGCACCCCGCGAGATACAGGAAACAGGAAAGCTCAAGCCCGATCCACCTTATACCTGACAAAAAAACAATCGATATGGTCAGGAAGATGGCCGCTCTACCAGGCATGCCGTGGCCGTCGACGCGCCAGATCATTCCAGACCGCCCTCTCAACAGCCGGAACGTTGCCGGGAGGGAGGCCAGGACCACCAGGCTGAGAGCGAGGATTGGAAAGATCCTGGGGCCTTTGTAAAAGGGGTAAAGACCCCGGGGCACGACCTGCCCCGGTGTAAGAATGAGCAGCAAAGCCCCCAGAACTCCCAGGATGACCATGAAGAGATCGCTGGTCCGGCTGCGTTCGCTCATCGCTCTGACCTCTCATAGGGCCTCGGGCCCGGCAGGAGCAAACCCTGACCACCCCCGGGCCCGTTTTGCCGCCCCGACCCGATGACAGTGTGCAGGAACAAGACTACTTGACTAACTTCAGCTCCTTCATCAAGGCACCGAATTCCTTGAGTTCCTTATCTATCTACTTTCTGGCCGCTTCAGGCGTCCCTGGATGAGGGACAACGCCTGTATTCTTGATGGCCTCTTGAATCTGGGGCGTCTTCATCGCACTAAAGAAAGCTTCTCTGAAACGTTTGGCAATCTCATCAGGCGTTTTGGCAGGGGCGAAAAGACCGAACCAGATGGAGTAGGCTTCGCCGAACCCCTGCTCCGCAACCGTTGGCACGTCCGGAAAATCCGGGAGGCGAGTTGGAAGCACGGCGGCCAGGATTCGGACTTCGCCCTTGGCCACGTAGTCCCGGACGTACACTGTGGACAGGGTGGCCACATCGGCATCGCCTTTGGTCAGCAGGAGCGCGTTGAGGTCCTTGTAAGCTGTCTCACGCCACTCGAATCCCCCAATCTTCGCAGCATTCAAGGCTATGAGCGTCGGTACAGCCCCAAGGCCCCAGTGGGCCAGCTTGAGCGTATTCTTCTTCCCGTACTCGGACATTTCCTTCAGGTTCTTGAAAGGAAGAGCGGCGCCGCAAGAGAGGGTAAAAGCAGAAGACCATAACATGCCCAGGGGTTTCAGATCTTCGCTTTTGTACGGGGTATTTCCCATGAGAACCTGACTCACCACAGGCCCCACGGAAAGAAGCCCGAAGGTGTACCCATCAGGAGTGGATTTCACAAGTTCATCCGTGGCGATGACGCCGGCACCTCCAGCCTTGTTGATCACCTTGACCGGTACGCCCAACTCTTTGGAAAGGTCGTTGACCATGGCGTTGCTGATGATGGTCGAAGGGTCATTGCCCGGAGGCCAGGGAATCATCAAAAGGATCGGTTTCTCAGGCCATTTAGCCAGCGCCGCCCCGGGAATCGCCAAGGCTGAAGCCAGCAAAACCAAAAGACACCACGCAAGAGATCTTTTCAACATCTCACACCTCCTCACAAAAAGGTTCATCGCACCATGCCGAGAGAGACAGGGCCTAAAACCTAATAAACTTACTCCGGCGCTTCTAACGGTAGACCCCATACTCTTTGCTGAAATCAACCATGGTTTTCACATTTTCGTGTTTGGCCTCATCGAACCAGATACCGCAGTCCACCATTAGCCCACCCCCTCTACCTACCACATCGATAAGCATTTTGACATAGTTTTTGACTTGTACGGTTGTGCCTGAATGCAGAAGACTCACCGGTACATTGCCCCGAAAGCAAACCGTATCCCCAAGGATTTCTTTTGCTTTGTGGATGTCGACCTGCTCGAACCAGTAGATGGCTTTGGCTCGCGGGATTTCCTTAATGATTTCCAGTCGTGACGTATACCTCCCTTCAAAAAGAGGCATCGGAATACATCCTTCCTCGATCAAGGCCGTCATCACTTTCCGAAGGGAAGGCCAGTAGAATGTTTTGAACTGCCCCGGGGACATGAACCCCTCCGGGCCTTTGTGGAGCATGAGCCCGACTATGGGATTTCCATTCCTTTTGGCCTGGTCCGTCCCCATTCTTACGAGAATGGGGACCAGTTTGTCCATGGCAGCCAAAAGTTTTTCGGGCGTCCTGTACATGTCGATCATGATTCCCCGGGTCCCCCTGAACCAGTCACCAATAACGTCAAAGGGGGCCGCGCTTCCTCCCCCTTCCATTGATGGATACCCCATGGATCGAATCTGTCCGGCCTCTTCGGCAAGCCTTCTGCCCCAGCGCAACGCTTCGGCGCCAGCCTTCAAGAGGGATTCCAACGCGTCCATAACTTCGGGGGATCCGAAGAAGGCGGCGTTGCTGAGAATGGAAAGGTAGTAGCCGAACCACGTTGTCAAGGGCGGAAGGTTTTTCATGGGCTCAAGAATGCCGCATACCCTTGGAAGGTAAGTCCTGAGCATGAAGTCCGAAGGATCGTCAAGGAAATGATCGTAGAGCTCCTCAGCCTTCACATACTCTCTGTCGAGAAACTGGTAGATGTGATGGGGCGCAACACCTCGCCCGGGCAATTTGAGCTGTCTGTAATCCAGAGCTTCGAGGACATGGCCTGAGAAGGCATATCCCGATCCCCTAAAGAGATCGGGCTCGAAATCAGCTAGCGTTTTCATCCAGGCTCTGCGAGCCTTTTCATAATCAAACATCACCTCCTCGCATGTGTATCCGCTGTTCAAGGCCGGAAACATCCCGAAGCTCGGAACGACAGGGACCCTGTCCGGCACCTTCAGTTGGATGACATCCGCAACTCGTCTAGCCCTTCGCTTGTAAGCCTCTTCAGCCTCCTCGTGGATGAACTCTATTCCCGGCGCGGTACACCACTTCTCCAGCATCTCGGTTTCCTTGTCCATTTTTCCATTCCTCTTCTAGCGCCCTTTCTGGAGTAGTTCTACCAGAAGCTTGCTCGATGTCATGAGGAAAGCGATCCTCGTGGGCGCTTTCTCCCCCAGACCGAAGCTCCTGTCGTAACCGATGCACTCCACCGGTCTTGAAACAACCCTGTAGCCCCGGGACTCCAGCCCTTTCGCGGCCGAGTCGATGTCGTCCACCTCGAAGCACAGATGGTGAAGGCCGCCGCCTTTTTTCGCCAGGAAATTGGCGACGGGCGAAGTGTCGTCCGTCGGCTCCAGAAGTTCGACCTGGAACCCCTCCCCATCTTCCTGACCGAGAAAACAGGCCGTCACCTTCTGGATCGGATCCGGTTCGGGCCGCGTCAGCGCCTTCATCCCTAAAGTTCCGAGCAGCTTTGCGACCTCCTCAATATCATGGACAACCACCCCGATATGGTTTAGTCGAGTAGGCATCTCCGCGCCCTTTTTCTAAGAAGTTTTCAGAATGATGGAGATCAAGAACAACATTTTGTGAGTCATTAAGGCCCTATTCCAGAAGGTGATCTAAAGGGATTTATTAAGATATTTGACGAGCCTGTTCTTGGATTGAAGATAATGCTTCCTTATAGCTTTCTCAGCTTTGGCTGGGTCTCTCTTCTTGATAGCAGATAGGATCCTCCGGTGCTCCTTCAGTGATGCATTTATCTGACCTGGGTTGTAGAAGCTGCGAAGACTGATGCGATTTGCCTGAGCCCTAATGTTCTGATTGAACTTGACGAGACGACTATTTTCGCTCAGTTGGTCGAGAAAGGTATGAAATTTCATGTTCCAGTGGAAAAATTTCAAAAGGTCTCCCGACGCCTCCATTTCTTGAACAAGCCTCTCAAGTTCGTCGATTTCCTCTTCGGCGATGTGCGGGGTGGACACCCTCACCGCCAACCCCTCCAGTGTTCCGATGAGATCATAGATCTGTTCTATCTCTTTCTGGGACAATTCCAGAACAAGAGCCCCAATGTTGGGAATGATTTTGACAAAGCCTTCCGTTTCAAGGGTTTTCAAGGCCTCTCGAATTTTGGTCCTGCCTACTCCAAATCGTTCGCAAAGCCGGATCTCGACTAACCTCTGACCCGGCTCGAGCTGACCGCGAGCAATGTCACTTTTCAAACAGTCTGCTACGTCCGCATGAACGATCGTTTTAGATGCCTCCTCATGCATTCTTATGACCTCTCCCTTGCACTGTCAATTATTCCAGCACAAACAAAAGAAATACCGAACTTACACCCACATTCCGAAAAGATAACTAGCTAAAATCACGACTGAAAGATTTAACAGAGGGTACCAGGGAGAAAATGCCTTGTCAAGAACATTTTTGTTGACAATAGCTTATCTTTGGCATACAAAAATTCTCAAATTGTATGCAATTTTTGGTCGCGGAATCTTTTTCTCCTATTTTTTTGAGAGTGAAAGGATCACAAACCGGACCTTAGAAAGTGAGTTCATGAACCAACTGTTTCCAGGTCCGCTTCAGGGTTATGTCTTCAAAGCCATTTGCAGAATCCCCTTGCGATTCATGGAAAGAATTCGGCGCGCAAGAAATGGCGCTCTTCCTCCATTATCAAGGCATTCACTAATACGAGGACCACACCGAACTTCACCATCGTACCAGGGCGAGCATCTTTAGAAAATCATTCCGGAGGCAAGAGAAAATGGAAAAACTGATTATCACCGTTGCCGTCACTGGTTCCCTGACTACCCGAGACCAGAATCCAAACATTCCTTACACTCCAGAGGAAATCGCGAGAGCAACCGTCCAAAGCTATGAGGCAGGAGCCTCGGTCGTCCATCTCCATGTAAGGGAGCCATCCACGGGCAAGCCAGCACAAGATGTTGAGTTATTTAAGAAGACCATCCGCTTGATAAAAAAAGAATGCGACATCGTAATTAACACATCCACGGGTGGTGGTCCGGGGATGACTTTTGAGCAGAGGATTGGAGTTATTCCTGCTTTAGCCGCAGAAAAGGATGTGAAACCCGAAATTGCTTCCCTCAATTCGGGCTCCATTAATTTTGGCATTCTGAGTCGCTCCAAACGAGCCTTCGTCCTCGATGCGGTCCAACTCAATCCATGGTCCGAGTTGCTCAAATTTGCTGATATCATGACTAAGAACGGGGTTAAGCCCGAAGCAGAGATTTACGAAGCCGGTATGATCCACAATGTTAAAGTACTTCA
>JAGUZM010000211.1 GCA_020060805.1 Deltaproteobacteria bacterium
CCGATGATGCCGTCGAAGGAGAGGACGCGGAGGCTGCGGCAAGAAGAGCGGACATAGAGAGCCAAACCCGCAAATTCGCCGTAGGGCTTGTTTTCACGGTCCCCCTGTTCCTGCTCAGCATGGGGCGGGACTTCGGCCTCCTGGGCCCCTGGAGCCATGCCGCTTGGGTGAACTGGCTCTTTCTTGCGCTGGCAACGCCTGTGCAGTTCTACACCGGCATGGACTACTACACAGGAGGTTGGAAAAGCCTTCGAAACGGAAGTGCAAACATGGATGTTCTCGTGGCCATGGGATCATCCGTCGCCTATTTCTACTCTCTGGCCCTCCTCGCCTTTCCTTCCCTGGGGGAGCACGTCTACTTTGAAACCTCCGCCGTGATCATCACCCTGATCAAGCTGGGCAAGATGCTGGAGTCGAGAACCAAAGGCAGGACAGGGGGTGCGATCAGAAAACTGATAGGGCTCAGGCCCAAGAGCGCGACCGTCCTCTCGAACGGCAAAGAAAAGGTCATCTCCCTCTCGCAAGTCAAGGTCGGAGACATGGTACGGGTCAGGCCCGGCGAATCGATTCCTGTGGACGGGGTCGTGACGGAAGGGGAGTCGACCGTAGACGAATCTATGCTCACCGGTGAGCCCATTCCCGTGGACAAGGGGCCGGGGGACAGCGTCGCCGCGGGCACCATCAACGGCGATGGCCTGATCACCTTCGAAGCGCAGAAGGTCGGAAAAGAAACAGCCCTGGCAAGGATCATCCGCATGGTCCAGGAAGCTCAGGGAAGCAAGGCGCCGGTGCAGGCCCTTGCGGACAAGGTCGCTTCCGTGTTTGTCCCCGGGGTCATCGCCATCGCCTTCCTGGTCTTTGCCCTCTGGTGGACTCTGGCGGGTGACTTTGTTCCGGCCATGATCCGGATGGTTGCGGTCCTGGTGATTGCCTGCCCTTGCGCTCTGGGGCTTGCTACGCCGACGGCGATCATGGCCGGGACGGGTAAGGGGGCGGAGCAGGGCATCCTTTTCAAGAACAGCGAAGCCCTGGAGACCGCGACAAAACTGGACACGGTGGTGGTGGACAAGACCGGGACGATCACCCTGGGTAAACCGCAGGTGGTGGACGTCGTGGCCTCGGACCGGGACGTCAAAGGCGAAGAAGAACTCCTGAAAATGGCCGCGTCCGCTGAGAAGGGATCAGAGCACCCCTTGGGCCGTGCCATCGTGGCTGAAGCGGAAAAAAGGGGCATCTCCCTTTTCGATCCTCTCTCTTTCAGGGCCTCAAGGGGCCTCGGTGTTCAGGCGGAGTTGAACGGGCAGGAAGTTTATGTGGGGAAACCGGACTGGTTTGCCGAACTGGGTTTGGATGTGGAAACGGAGAAGGAAGAGATCGATCGTCTTCAGAACCAGGGGAAAACCGTCATGGTCGTGGCTGTAGGCAAGAAGATCTCAGGGCTGATCGCGGTGGCAGATCAGGAGAAACCCGACTCCATGGAAGCAATCGATGCCCTCCACAAACAGGACCTGCGGGTGATCATGCTCACGGGCGACAACGCGCAAACCGCTCAGGCCATCGCCTCGAAAATGAAGATTGACGAGGTTTTTGCAGGGGTGCGGCCTGAGGAGAAGTCGTTGAAGATCAGAGAGCTTCAGGAGAAGGGCAGGAAAGTGGGCATGGTGGGGGATGGCATCAACGACGCCCCGGCTCTCGCCCAGGCCGATGTGGGCCTCGCGATCGGGACAGGCACGGACGTGGCCATAGAGAGCGGGGGCGTTATCCTGGCGAGCGGAAGCCTGACGGGTGTGCCGAAAGCGATCCGCCTCAGCAGGGCGACGATGAGAACGATTCGGCAAAACCTTTTCTGGGCTTTTTTCTACAACGTCATTCTCATCCCCGTGGCCGCGGGAGTTCTGTACCCCTTTGAGCTCATACCCCCGTACCTCAGACAACTTCATCCGATCCTCGCAGCGTTCGCGATGGCCTTGAGCAGTATCACGGTCGTTGCGAACAGCCTTCGCCTCGCCAGAATCAAAACAAAATAGGCCCCAAGAAAGTTTGCCCGGAGGGATGAAATCGTCTAAAAGGGGCATGACATGGCCGGAGAGTCGTGCCGGAGGTTTTGACGCTTTATGACCGCAGGGCATGGCCCGGGCGGGGAAATCGGATCTCAATTGAAAAGGAGGAGGTTTTCGTATGAAGCCAAGAAAAATCAAAGACAACGTTTACTGGATGGGCGCGATCGACTGGGACAGGCGCCTGTTTGACTCTCTCATCCCCCTTCCGGACGGGACGAGCTATAACGCCTATCTCGTGGAAGGAAAAGAGAGGACGGCTTTGGTGGATTCCGTGAACCCCCCCATGGCCGACGAGCTTCTGTCGCAGCTTGAGGGGGTCCCCAAAATCGATTACGTCATCTCTCATCACGCCGAGCAGGACCACTCCGGGTCCATCCCGCATGTTCTGAGAAAATTCCCCGAGGCGAAAGTCGTTTCAACCCCCCAGGGCAAAGACATGCTCAAGGATCTTCTGGGAATAGCCGAAGAGCGCTTCCATCCTGTCAAGGACGGTGAAACGATTCCTCTTGGGGGCAAAACCCTGAAGTTCATCACTACGCCCTGGGTGCACTGGCCTGAAACCATGGTCACGTACCTGGAGGAAGACAAGATCCTGTTCAGCTGCGACTTCTTCGGCTCCCACATCGCCACGAGCGACCTTTACGTGACGGACGAGGGGCGGGTTTATGAGGCGGCCAAAAGATACTACGCGGAGATCATGATGCCTTTCCGGAACGTGATCGAAAAGAACCTGAAAAAGATCGACGGGTATGAGATAGCGATGATCGCACCCAGCCACGGCCCTCTCTACCCCCTGCCCTCATTCATCTTGGAAGCCTATCGTGACTGGGTGATGGGGCCTCCCCGGAACAAGGTGGTCCTGCCTTATGTCTCCATGCACAACAGCACCAAAAAAATGGTTGATTATCTGGTCTCCAGCCTTGTGGAGCAGGAGATCATGGTTGAGCAGTTCAACCTGGCGGTGACCGACATCGGAAAGTTGGCCATCAACCTGGTTGACGCGGGGACGATTGTCCTGGGCACGCCGACCGTGCTCGGCAACCCTCACCCCTTAGCCGGCTACGCCGCATTCCTGGCAAACGCAATCCGCCCCAAGGCGAAGTTCATTTCCATCATCGGCTCCTATGGCTGGGGTGGAAAGACGGTAGAGGTTCTGGCGGGGTTGATCCCCAATCTCAAGGTGGAAGTTCTGGAACCCGTCCTGGGGAAAGGGCTGCCCAAGGAAAAGGAATTCGGCGCCCTCGATAAGCTGGCGGAGACCATCAAAGCCAAGCACAAGGAGGCAGGCTTGGTGTGAGGGACCTCTGAGACGTTAGATCCGGGGTCTCAGCAAAGGAAGAAGGGAAGAAGCGCTCGTCGAGCTTTTCACGCAGCGGGACTTTTTGCGATGTTTTGATTTCCCGAGTCTTGATCTAAGTCAAGGACTTGGACGGTACAACCCTGTATATTCTGAACGCAAGAATGCGATTT
Organism: Deltaproteobacteria bacterium; assembly: GCA_020060805.1. Classification (GTDB taxonomy): domain Bacteria; phylum Desulfobacterota; class DSM-4660; order Desulfatiglandales; family HGW-15; genus JAHECH01. The sequence continues at coordinate 3,531 of JAGUZM010000211.1, forward strand.
AACCAGAAAACCATTGGAGGAAAGCGATGAAATGCCCGGGACAGGACAGCCGCTATTGGAAACCGGGAGCGATTTTTGAGGCCAAATGCCCGAAGTGTGGGAGCGAGGTGGAGTTTTTCAAGGACGACACAACCCGCCGGTGCGGGCAGTGCGGCCATAAATTCCTCAATCCGGATATGGATTTCGGCTGCGCTTCATACTGCCCCTATGCCGAACAGTGCATCGGCAATCTGCCTCCGGAACTCATTTCACAAAAAGAGGATCTCCTGAAAGACAGGGTCGCCATCGAGATGAAGCGATACTTCAGGACCGATTTCAAGAGAATCGGCCATGCATCGAGGGTGGCAAGATACGCGGAGCAAATCAGCAAACAGGAAGGGGGAAACCCTGCGGTGGTCCTGTCCGCTTCCTACCTTCATGATATCGGCATCAAGGAGGCGGAAAGAAAGCACCAGAGCACGGCGGCGAAATACCAGGAGGAGGAAGGGCCTCCGATTGCGAGGGAGATCCTCTCCAAACTCGGGGCAAGGGAGGCGTTGGTCGAGGAGGTCTGTGACATCATCGCCCATCACCACCATCCAAGGTCTGAAGAGAGCCTCAACTTCAAGATCCTCTACGACGCGGACATGATCACAAACCTGGAAGAGCAGCAGAAAGAAACACCCCTCAGTCCGGAGAAGCTCCGTGGCCTCATAGAAAAAGCCTTTCTCACGGAGGCCGGCGCCGGCCTGGCAGAGAAGGTTCTCTTAACGTAACACGAATCGAAAGAAAGACCCTCGGGTCGATGGAAAGAAAGTTTTCTCAGGAGGAAGCCATGAAAGTAAAAAGGAAAATCATACTCATCAATGAAGATCTCTGTGACGGTTGCGGGCAGTGCGTGCCATCCTGTGCGGAAGGGGCGCTGCAGATCGTGGACGGAAAAGCAAAGCTCGTTGCCGAAGTTTACTGCGACGGGCTTGGCGCTTGCCTTGGGGAGTGCCCCACAGGCGCCCTTGAGGTGGTGGAGCGGGAGGCCGACGAGTTCGATGAACATGCGGTGGAGGAACATCTGAAATCGATGGCCGAAGAAGACGTGCAGCACGTTATCCCCCTCACCAGCGGATGCCCCTCTTCACAGATCAAAATGTTCGGTGAGGCAAAACCGGCGGCAAGGTCAGGAGAGGCGGCTGAGGAGGGGGGCGTTGATTCGGCCCTCACCCATTGGCCCGTTCAGGTGCGGCTGGTATCCCCTTCGGCGCCATTCCTGAAAGGAGCCCATCTTCTGGTCGTGGCAGACTGCGGGCCTGTCGCTTACCCCAATTTTCATCGGGACTTCCTCAAGGGCAAGGTGGTCATGGTGGGATGCCCGAAGTTTGACGATGCGCAAGGCTACATCCAGAAGTTCGGGGAAATCTTCAAGGCAGCGG
>JAGUZM010000256.1 GCA_020060805.1 Deltaproteobacteria bacterium
CCACCCCCTGCTGCTGAGCCCAGTGGATCAGTTGAACGCCCAGGTTGCCTGACTGGGAAACAAAAGCGACAGAGCCCTCCCTCGGCCTGATGTGGGCGCCGGTCGCAAACAGGCCGCCCCTCGGGCAGATGATGCCCATGGTGTTCGGGCCGATGAGAGGAAGGTTTCTCTCATCGCACACGGATACGATGCGCTTTTCCAGCTCCCTTCCCCCGGCATCCGTCTCGCTGAACCCGGAAGAGACCACCACGACGCCCTTCACGCCTTTGTGGCCGCACCCCTCCAGAAGATGAGGCACGGTGTCCGCCGGCGTGGTGATGATGGCAAGATCCACAGGATCGGGGATATCCTGAACCCGAGGAACCGCGGCCAACCCGAGGATCGTTCTTTCCTTGGGATTAACGGGAAAAACCTTTCCCTGGAAACCGCCGGCCACGATGTTGCTGAGGATCATCTGCCCCCATTTTCCAAAACCAGAGGACGCCCCGATCAGAGCCAATGATCTTGGATTGAAGATGCGCTCAAAGTCTATACTCATCCCCGAAGCTCCCCCGTTCTTTTCCGTGCACCCCTGTTTTGCCTTTCCGTTCCTTCGATTCAAGTTCACAAAATCTTTCCTGGACAGGCGCGTTGCCGCGTTTTATCAGACCGGTTTTCGTCAAGTCAAGGAAAGTCCATGGGATGCCCTTCGGCCTTTCAGGCAGGGCTTTGAGAAGGGTCTTGAAAAATGCGCCAAGGCATTTTACTCTGCCCGGGTAAGCCCGGTTGAAAGCGTTCAAAGGGCCGGACAATACGACTCCGGGATTTTTTCCTGATGAAGCAAACGGCAAGCACCTTCATACATGCTCTGATCGTTCTGGTCTTCTCGGTGAGCCTCGCCTTTGTGGTGAATGCCCTCAGGTCAGACGGTATTCCCCCGGTCATGCCCTTCCCGCCGGAATACCAGTGCCCATCGTTCGTCGAATCCGGACAGCCCTTGAGCGTGAAACAGGCGCTCAACTTGCGGGCCCTCAACCCGAGTAGCGTGATCTTTGTCGACGCCCGCCCGCCTGAACTCTTTGACGCAGGGCATATCGAAGGAGCCGTGAGCATCCCGTACTCCTTCCTGGACCCTGTTTCCAGCAAAAACGTGCAGAAGTTGAAGCGCTACGGAAACGTGATCATTTACTGCAACAACAGGGATGCTGAAATGAGCGGCCTCATGGCAGGCGAATTGTCCCGGCAGGGACTGGAGGGCGTTGTCTACCTGGAGGGAGGCTTCCTGGAATGGGTGAAGCAAGGGGGCCCGTACGCCGGCCAGAGGCCCGAAAAATACGAGGAGTTCCCCAGATGAAGAGGGCCGTGAAGTTCATTTCCCATCCCCTGTTCATCCTGATCCTCCGGGTCGCCCTCGGCGTCGTCTTCGTGGTTGCAAGCCTGGACAAGATTCAGTACCCGGATCAGTTTGCCAAAAATATTGCAAACTACAAGCTTTTGCCTTATCAATGGATTCATGGGGTGGCGATCGCGTTGCCTTGGCTGGAGATCATTGTGGGAAGTCTCCTGATCATGGGCATCTGGATCAAGGCGAATGCCTTGCTCACGGTATCGATGCTCCTGGCGTTCATTTTCGCGGTTTCCCAGGCCCTCTGGCGTCAGCTGGATATCAGTTGTGGCTGCTTCAGCACAGACCCGCTGGCCCACAAGATGACCAGGTGGACCCTCTACTGGAACCTGATCTGGCTCTCCTGGGGAGGGATGATCTTCTTTTTCAGGAGCGAGGCGTACTCCTTACCCCAAATCCTGCGCAGAAAAAAGGCGGTCGAAAATTGAAAACGAGGACGACTTTTTCTCTGGTGTGCTTCCTGTGGCTGGCTGTTTGGGTCTCAGGCAGCGAGGCTGCAACGCCGGATGACTTCTCCCGGATCAACTGGTCCCTTTTGCCGAGGGTCTCCAAGCTTCATGACTTTCAGAGGAACGCTCTTTTCGATGTGCTGAAGGACGCGCCCAACTACGGGACATGCCAGAATTCCGTCGTCAACTGCCTGCTTGCGACAAAGCCCGATGAGACCGCCGTGAGAATAGTCAATTTCAGCGCCTTCCTGGTCTCGAAAGGTCTCCCTCCCCCCTTGCTGGAAGGTTTTGTGAGGGAAAGGGCCAAATTCGCCAGTCCCCAGGGGTTGCATTCTTTTTCCAGCGAGAATACGCCGGTCCTGGGAAATGAGCATGCCCCCATCACCATCGTGGAATTCGCAGAATTCAAGTGTCACTATTGCGTGAGCATGTCCATGATCCTGGAGAAACTGGTGCAGGAATCCAACGGAACCGTGCGCCTCCTGTTCAAGCATTTCCCGTTGAAAAGCCACCCCGGCTCGCTCCTCGCCTCCAAAGCAGCCCAGGCTGCCCACAGGCAGGGAAAATTCTGGGAGATGTATGACCTCCTTTTCGCCAACATGGATAAACAGGCATCGGAGGATCTCACGAAATACGCACAGGAATTACGCCTGGACCTGGGCAAGTTCAACCGTGATCTTCAGGACAAGAAACTCCTGCAACTCATCGAAAGGGATAAAATGGAGGGTGTGCGAGCCAAGGTGACCGGCACACCGACCATATTCATCAACGGCAAGTTTTATAATTTTCGTCACGATGAGGATTTCCTGAAAGACATCATCAACGAGGAAGCGGAGCGTCTCAAGATCAAACCTCCCTACAGGGAATGGGCCTACCCATAGGCCGCCCTCTTCAGCCGCGGCCCCGGGCTTTTTGCCCCCTTTCAGTGCCCCTCCATCCCCGAACTCCTGCACCACCCGGCCCTCCGACAAGCACGGGCAGGCCAGCTGATGGATTTCAGGCTATGGAAAACCAATCCGCACAATCATAAATCATTTGACAATAGAGAGATTATTTTTAATAATAGGAAAATAATTTAGGGACATTTAATTATTTCTAAACATGATTCGAATCAATCAGATTTATCGGCTGCCCCATATCCTTCCCTCCAGTTTCCCTTGCCTCTCCTATAGCCCTGTGATACTAGATCTTCGGTTTGCCGATAACCGCTTCACCCTGCTTCGTGAAGGTTTTATGCTTCGTGGGAGGCCGAACCGTTCATCATGAGAAACGCTGGCAACCATCGAGGGCTGAAAGGAAGCGGGTGAATGTGACGTGGGAGAGTGATTATTGGACAGAAACATTGCGTCTGAGAAGTCCGCGATGATGAAAAAACTCTCGTTTCCTGATCATGAACTGGTGGGCATGCTGTGTGGTGAGCACAACGCCAACCTTCGAGTCCTGGAGAAACGGATCGGGCTCTCCATCCACTTGCGCGGGAACCAGATCATTCTTGAAGGCGGG
>JAGUZM010000409.1 GCA_020060805.1 Deltaproteobacteria bacterium
ATCATCCCCTTCTTGAAGGAAAAAGACCACCCTGCCCTGAAGATGGCATCCATCGTGGGTTGATAGGGACCACCAAGAGATAGGAGATTGCTATGGGACTGACTGGAATTCAAATATTCAAATTGTTACCCAAGACGAACTGCGGTGAGTGCGGTGTCCCCACCTGTCTCGCCTTTGCGATGAATCTGGCTGCCGGGAAAGCGGAGCTGAGTGCGTGCCCATACGTTTCGGATGAAGCGAGAGAGAAGTTGGCCGAGGCCTCCGCACCCCCCATCAGGCAGGTGACCATCGGCGCAGGGCTCCGGGCCCTGAAGATCGGCGGCGAAACCGTGATGTTCAGGCACGAGAAGACCTTTTACAACCCGACGGGCATTGCCGCGCTCCTCCAATCGGACATCGCCTCCGATGCGTTGGACAAGAAGCTGAAGATGTGGAACGCTTTCCAGTATGAGCGGGTCGGCTTGAATTTGAGGCCCGAGTTGATCGCCCTGAAAGACGTGAACGGAAACGCAGCCTCCTTTTCAGCCGCGGCAAAGAAGATTGCCGAGGAGAGCGAGTTCAATCTCGTCCTGATGACGGAAAACCCGGACACGATGAAAGCGGGCCTGGACGCCTGTGCCTTCAAGAAACCCCTTCTGTATGCGGCGACGGAAAAGAACGCGGACCAGATGGGCAGCCTGGCAAAAGAGAAAAACGTGCCCCTTGCGGTGAAGGCGGGGAGCGTGGAAAAGCTCATACCCCTCACGGACAAGCTGACGGGCATGGGGGTGAAGGACTTGGTGCTGGATTCAGGGTCCCGTGAACCGAAGCCCCTGTTCCAGGACCAGGTCGTGATCCGCAGGGCGCCGCTCAAAGCGGGGAACCGCTCTCTCGGGTTTCCGACCATCACCTTTCCCTGCGAGATGGCGTCCAACCTGGACGTGGAGACGGTCCTGGCCGCCATGCTGATTGCCAAGTACGCGGGCATTGTGGTCTTGTCCGACTACAAAGGGGAAAACCTCTTTCCCCTGCTCCTGGAGAGGCTGAACATCTTCACCGACCCGCAGCGCCCGATGACGGTGACCCAGGGCATCTACGAGATCAACGGCCCCAACGAGAATTCGCCCGTTCTTGTGACGACGAACTTCTCTCTCACTTACTTTATCGTCAGCGGCGAGGTGGAAGGGAGCAGGGTGCCGAGCTGGCTGATGATCATGGACACGGAAGGCCTTTCGGTCATGACTGCGTGGGCGGCGGGCAAGTTCTCAGGGGATGCCGTCGGCGCTTTTGTGAAGAAGAGCGGCATTGCAGACAAAGTGGCCCACAAGAAGATCATCATCCCCGGGTACGCGGCTTCGATCAGCGGGGACATGGAAGAGGAGTTGCCCGGGTGGGAGGTGAAAATCGGTCCGAGGGACGCATCCCTGATACCCAAGTTCCTCAGAGACACCTGGAAGTGAACCCGGAGGGAGGGAAAGTATGCTACTCATCGGAGAAAATCTGAACGTCATCAACAAGGTCATCGGCAAGGCCTTTAAGGAAAAAGATCCTCGGCCCATCGTCGAGGAGGCGAAGAGGCAGAAGGGAAAGGGCATGGACTGGATCGACATCAACCTGGGTCCGGCCAGAAAAGGCGGTCCTGAGTTGATGGAGTTCGTGGTCAAGACCGTGCAGGAAGCGATCGGGGATACGCCTCCCCTGTGCCTGGACACGTCCAACATCGAAGCGATGGAAGCGGGGCTGTCCGCGCACAAAGGAAAGGCGATCATCAACTCCATCATGGCAAGGACGGAGCGCTATGAGAAGATGATTCCCCTGGCGGTCAAGTACAAGGCGAACATGATTGCCCTCATGTGGGGCCCGGAGGGGCTTCCGAGGGACGAGAACGAGCGGGGGGCTCTCGCTGCGGAGCTGATCTACGCGGCGAACGAAGCGGGCGTCCCGAATGAAGACATATTCGTGGACGGGATCGTCACCCCTGTCAACATTCAGCAGCCCCAGCTCATGAGCCTTCTCTCTTTCCAAGAGATGCTCCAGGACATGTTTCCCGGCATCAAGTCCACATGCGGCCTTTCCAATATCTCGAACGGACCTCCGGACCACCTGAGGCCCATCCTGAACCAGACCTACATGGTCATGCTGGAGCGCAAAGGCATGTACTCGTGCATCGCTGACGCCTACGATGACAAACTGAAGGCGATCGCGAGGGGCGAGCGGCCGGATGTCGTTGAAGTCATCCACAAGATCATGGACGGGGAGCCGGTGGACATGGGATCCCTTTCCAAGGAACTCCAGGACCACGTCAAAACGGCCCGGGTGATTCTGGGACACACCCTCTACTCTGACTCGTGGCTGGAACTGTGATTCATTGAAACCATGGGAGACTTCCGGCCCATGGCGGCCGAGAATGTTTCTGTCAGGATCTCCCTGTGGGGCTCCCCGGGGAGATTTTTTTTGCCAGGATGGCCGGAGGGTCGAGCCAAAGGGCCGTTCGAAATTGACAAATCCCAACGAGAAGAATAACATAGGTATAGATTTTCGAACGCGAAGAGGGACTTACGGGGACTGAGGGTCTACGATCGATGACAGCCAAAGGGAACAACGTGGGTGCTCCGAGGAACGACGATTCCAAACCGTTCAACCTCGAATCGATCTTCAAGAAACTCGACCCTGAGGAAAGGGCGTTCCTTACCAGCCTGATCGACAAGGATCCTGTCACCGGCATTTACAACAGGAGGAAATTCAACAGGGATATCGAGCTCGTCGCTGCCATGCACCGGAGGACCAACAAGGGCTCGGCCCTTCTGATCATAGACATTGACCATTTCAAGAAATTCAACGATGAACACGGCCACCAGAAAGGCGACGAAGCCTTGCGGGAGGTCACCAAGTGCATTCAGGGAAGCCTCCGAGACTATGACAAGATCCACATATACCGGTACGGCGGGGAAGAATTCATGGTCATTGTCCCTGACGTCTCGCTGAAGGATGTGTTTCAGATCGGAGAGCGGATCAGGAAAAATGTGATGGCCACCTGCCCTGTCACGATCAGCGTCGGCATCTCCCACTACAAAGAGCTCTCCGAGAACCTCCAGAACCTCATCGACCACGCGGACCAAGCTCTGTACGAAGCGAAGAAAAA
>JAGUZM010000561.1 GCA_020060805.1 Deltaproteobacteria bacterium
GCCGGATCAAGTCCGGCATGACGAAATAGGTCCGATACCCCGTAGCTTGCTGCGGGGTAGTTCATTCATCTATACAATTGAGGAGGGGCGGGGGGCAAAGCAAGAGAAATTCAGCGTCCTCTAGGGCCGACCGGAACCCAATCAAAAATACCTGGAAAATTCACTCTCCGAGCACGTCCCCCGCCCCTGATTCTAGGCTTTACCGTTTCTATTTTGCTCCGGACTTGATCAGAAGTTCGATGATCGCGTCATAGGGTTTGTCACAGGGCGGTTTGCACATCTGCTTACCGAACCGGGCCTGTCCCAGGGGGCTCAAAATCGGTCCTTCCGGCCGATTCACGTTGGCCCCGGCCTGGATGAGCATCTGGACCAACTCAAGATTCCCTTGCCCTGCAGCCTTGGACAAGGGAAGCGCATAGGCTTCCTTGTGGGGAGCATTGACGTCCGCCCCTATTTTGATGAGATGGCGCACCAGGTCGAAATCTTCTTTATAGATTGCGGCCATTAGGGGTGTTTCCTTGTTGATTTCTCCCTTCAGGTCCACGCCCTGATCCACCAGATACCTGGCCGTGTCCTTGTGACCCCATTTGATGGCCTCTATCAGGGCCATCAGGCCGTAAGCCTTCAAGGACGCCCCGCCCTTGTCCACAGCCAGCAGTTTCTTGAGGGTTTCGGTCTTTCCAGCCCGGCCGGCCCAGAACACGTCCTGGTTGGGGACGGGGGTCTCCCCAAAGGAAAGCGATGAAACCTCAAAGGCCATGACCGACGGATAGGGCAGGAAGTAGGCGCCCAGATAATACGGCTCATAGAGTGCGGGCTCCAAGCCGACGGCGTCCGTCACCAGGAGTCTTCCGTCCTCGCTGAGAGTGCAGGTCGGCAGTTCCAGACCGTTGTCCTTGACCTCGAAGGAAAGGGCCCCAAAAGACAGGTCTGCCCGTTTTCCGGAACCAAGGTCGACCAGGGCGACGCCGGAATGGAAATGCCCCAGGATAGCTCCCGGAACGACTTCGCGCCGGATGGGCCGGACGTAATATCCGCCCTGGAGCGAACGGCTGTGAAGGTCCATGGAGTGCATGAGCTCCCATTGGGCTTTGGAAACGGCTGATCTTTGCATTTCCGCCTGCCCTGCCTCGATAAAGCCGAAGAAGGCGCCGGTCACGGAATTCCAGAAGGCGATACTGGCCATCATCTGCTGCATGCTTGCGGAGACCTGCATGGCTGCCGCCTGGGAGCCCAGGACCGCAGACCGGCCGCGGCTTTCCATCACGGCCGTATCTGAGGACAGCCGCCTCCGTGCCTGAAGATCCCGCAACCCGGTAGTCATTTGACCTGATGCGGTGCGCTGGGAAATCTCCTGGGTGGTTGCCTTTGCCTCCTGTCGCGCCTGTTCGGATGCAAACCGGGAAGAGGAGGCCGATGCCGAAGCAACCCTCTGGAGGGATGCGCCAAAAGCGGCCGTGGTGGAAGCGGCATTCAAATCGATGCGGCTCAATTTTGCATCCAGATCCTTTTCGCGCCGCAAATGGGCAAAGTATTTCACCTTGTCCACCAGCCCATGCTGCCGCGCGGAAAAGCTGTGGTCTTCCGTCCAGCTGAGCGGAACCGGGTGAACGAAAAGAAGCTTGCCTTTTTCAGGAGATACGGCCAACACGCCGAATGTCTCCCGCACCACAACGACTTTGGCATCATGCACAACGAGAATGTCGGGCAGAAAGTAGCGGTGCCCTGCCAGGGTTTGGCCTATGTTGAAATCGCCGGGCACCCTGGTGCGAAACACCGAGGCTCCGGACGAGCGTTTCAAAGAGATGACGGAATCGTCGCCGGTGTAAATGAGACGGTCTTCGAGCGGCAGGAAGGGGCTCCTGATTTCACCGTCTGCATCATGGTGCCAGGCTGCTTTTCCGCTTGTCCCGTCCAGGGCGACGATGCGATTGGAAACGCCATCCTTGTTGGAGAGACGGGCGTGCAAAAAGACCATGCCTCCATGCTCCAGCCCTGAGCGGATCTCCTTTCCGTCAGGACGAAACTCCCACAGGGTCGCGCCGTTCTGGGGGTTGAGCATCCGGGCTTCACCTTTGGTGAAAACGAACAGGCCCTGCGGTTTCACCTCGGCGGATAGGATGCTTCGGTCGCCGAAAGGCGAGGGCACATTCCAGAGGTCGTTTCCCGTTTCTGAGGAAAGCCGGCGGATGTTTTTTCCGATCACGAGGAGTGAATCCTCCAGCGCCACCATTTGGGGCGCTCCTCCCGCGTCTGTCTTGAGGCCATCGGCATCCCGTTTCCATGTGACGGTGCCGTCAACCGGGTTGATGGCCGTTATTCTTGATGTGAGGGCTCCGACAGTGGCAACGATGATCTGCTCTCCGTCGAGAGACAGTGCAGCTGATGTGTTCTCGCTGAATTTCTGCTCCCACCGCGATGCGCCGGTGGCGGGGTCGAGTCCGATGAAGAAGGTTTCCTCCGGGTTGGTTCCCATGAGGACGATGGAGGGCTCTGTCCGGATCAAGGCATAACGCATGGCGCCAAGCTGCTTCTCCTTCGGCCGCTTGCGCTGGTATGTCCAGACCCGTTGCCCGGACTTCGTGTCGTAGACCGAAATCGCACCGAAGACAGGTTTGGCGCCTTCCAGGTTCAGGATGATGTCCGCCCCGATCAGTTCCTGCTCGCTCACCAGGACCCGGTCCGGCCCGAGGAACTCGATCAGGTCCGCCTCCTGGGCGCGCATCACCGTCTGCCAACGGGGTTTGGGCTCCGACGGAGCGACCGCTTGCGCGATTTTTGCAAACGTTTTTGTGTCATCCTTTTTGGCTTCCTCCCGGAGGGATGCACACGCCGCGAGAATCATGCAACAGAGAATTGGGATAACGACAGCCTTGACGGAATTCAGCCTCATAAATGCCTCCTTGTGGTTGGGAAGATCGGTTGAACAGGAACGCGTTCGTACCCATGTGGTTCCTTGATCGGTTGGTATAAAATGGTGTGGTTTGAGTATCATGTAGGAAAGCATGAGACTTTCTTATAAGCATTAATTATATGAGCGGGGAGGGGGGAAAGCAATCCGAAACTATTCCGGCCGCGGCCTGTGATCGTGGTCCCGCAGACCGCTCCTATTCATATGGGAAGTAAATGGCATCGATGAAAACGACACCAAAAGCAAGGAAGAAATAGTTCAGATTTTCTTTTCTAGTGATTGCGACAATGGAACTTACGAGCATGACAAGTGGAACAAAAACTTTATAAAACAAGTCAGGACTGGTTACCCAGATAATCTGATCGGGTAATATTCCGATATTGCTCTTGACCAACGTGAGCACGGCGATCAGGGCAAATAGTATCAGGGCGGTATTTCTCATCGAGTCATTTTGCTCGCAACGTCGAAATCAGCCGCCCGGGTTTCCCGTCGGCTGAAGTGAGGGGTTGGATTAAAGCCTTTCCCATTCTTCCTTGGATATTCCAGCTTGACGAAGTATTCTGCTCAAGAACTCTCTTCCAATCTCTTTCTGATGTGGGTTGGGAATGGTCAGAGTGAGATCGCCTCTAAGCATGAAAGGGTGCTTTCCTCCGGAATAGGGGCCATCGAACCCCCATTTCCGAAGGTATTTAATCAAGTCTGTTCTCTTGATAGGACCAAATGGCGGCATCAAGCAATTGCCTGCTTTTTGATCTTGATTTCGATGCTGTCAATCGGAGGTATTTCCAGATTCTTATGCACACGAAACAGAATCCATTCCTCCAAAACTTCCTCCAACTCGCGTCTGCACTTCTCCAGGGTCGGAGCATTTGAGTAGACACCGGGGCATTCTTTAATCTCACCGTAATACGTTCCGTCATCTTGGAGGATTTCATACTTGGCATGCTCCATCGCTGCCTCAATATACTTTCTGATCATACCTATTCCTTTCTTATTCCTGCAGAGCGTGAGCCTCACCGACTGTCGCCACTGAACTTAATCGAGCGGAGCGAGTCGCAACAGTTTTTCGCCAGTCTGGCGGAGACTACGGTTGGCTGTTATCATACTGTCGACACCGTCACGATACGGTTGACGACCATTGCTATCCAAAGGGCGATAATGACCACCAAGACGACCCTTTCTTTCAGTTTCGACGCTGACTTTTTCTCGTCTGGAACTTGCTCAAGATTGCGGAAACAAAGAATAGCCACCAGAGCAATAGGAAAGCCAAACGCTCCGGCGAACCACCACAAAGCTCTGCTGCGGTGTTTTCGCTTTGCCAGGGCACCAGGGATCGCGCCCAGGCCTACAGCGATCAAAATGTAGATTAGAAGCGGCACTAGCGCCAAGAAGTCCATTTCACCATCTACTGCCATCGATCTGCTAAGGGGCCGCGAGGTACGAGCCGTCCTCGTGCAGGCGCCCACATACGCCCGGCTCGTCGAAGATCCCCGCCTCACCGGGGGGCATGAATCCTTCGAGAACCTCAGGACCGTGAGCCAGTCGAACGGCTTATGGGGTGAAAGTCCCCTGTACGTGAACCTGGTTAGTCTTTGATACCAATAACATAAGTACTAGCAGATAGCAAGCGCTTGCCCCGGACCCGATCCGGGGGCGTCGCTGCGAGGCGGGGTCCGAGGTTTACCTGCCACTGGCGGGCCCGTCTTTGCTAAAGCTGCGCCGGGTCTGCTAGAAGCCAGGTATACGTTTGCCCTGTCGTAGCTCCAAGAGCGAAGGCGGAAGGCTCGCCAGAGGTTTACTCTCCCACGCCGAGCGAGTAAACTCGCCAAAGGCGAGTAAATGTGGGGAGGGGGAGTTCAAAGCTCCCCTTTACCCGATTCGGTAAAGATGTCCACTCATATTCGCTTATCACTATATGCATGAATGAACGCTTGGTGAATATGAAATGCTAAGTTCTGTGCATATTAGCCAGCACAGTTCCTATAAGCACCCAAAGCCCGATACCTGAAAAAATCAATCCGAAAATCCTGACAAATAGTGGTCTTGATGTGGCTTGCTGTGCTTGCATCTCAACGCGCCGCGATGTCGCTGAGAGGTTCCTGCCAATTGGCCGTGCAAGAGATCTAAGCCAGGTAATCACGTAGTGAGGCTTCACAATGCAGAAGACACCTGCTGCCAGAAGTGTCGTTCCAATCACCAATGGGACAATCATCAAAGTTAACATTCAATCCTCATTTGGCTTCGCGGACCGAATACGCGCCTCACAGGCCTCGGTGTACGAGCGGTACTTGTGCAGGTGCAGGTTATTTGAGATTCCGATTACCTGTTACTGAAAGTCGAAAACCTGCTTGATTTGTGCATGCTGCCTACGGACTCATGGTGTGACTATTTCAGCAACCGTACGCTTCAACGGGATAGAATCAGCCCCTTCGGACTTGGCTACGTCAGTGTTTGTGTTTCCAGAAGCCAACAGCTGCTACAAGCACCAGGATAGCAAATAGGCCCAAGTAGACCAAAAGAACAGGGGGCCACAGGTAGAAAAGGAGCCAGCCGGAGCCCAAAGCGAAAGCCGGCACCAGGACCCTTACAGCGATTATCCTGAACAAGCCCTTTTCTGCATTCTGATCTTCCGTCATCCAGGTTTACCTAAGAGCATAACGATCTTGGTAAGCAGCGCGAGCCTACCAGGTTTCATTGAAACGCCCCTTATTATCGAGCGTCTGGTTCACGCGGTGGTTATACCTTATCCCAGCAATTTCTTGATCAGAAACCCAGTCACGAATAGCAATGCTCCACTTATCAGCGTAACCAAAAAGAACAACAGTCCTTTATTCCTCATTTGAAAGTGTTCACTAACGGATTCATGGTGCTCCCTTCGAGTGGGCATAAAATAGTTAGCTCCAGGTAGTTCGGTCCTCGCTGAGTTTCCAACGACAATCAGTGCACCGAATAGAACAAGAGCTATGGAACCGTTGATGCAACCCGTCCCATAGTTCTCGTATGATCGCCATCCAAAGCCAAAGCAGATCGTTAGGACAATAAAAGCCGTCAAAAAATAAGCTATAAAAATACTTCTAGCCATCCATAAAAGGGTTGACCGATCTCTTGAGCCGGTGTCCTTGGACATTTTGCTATCCATAAGAATCCTGTTTTTCCCAGGGTAAGGCGTTTTCCCTTTGATAGGGTCTTTAATGGGCGACCGGGGCTCCATGATTATGAGATACACCCTAGTCAGGAAGAGTGTTACCCCCAAGGCACATTCGGATAAATATTTTCCCGCTTTTGAGTAAATAAATGCCAAAGCCCATTGTTCCAAAGCTGGAAGCAACGTTTAGGTAGGTAAACTGCTTTTGAGAAAACATATCGTAATACCTTGGAGCAACGGTAGACACGACGAAATTCGAAATTGTTTTCAATAGGTCAGGGAAGTATGTAACAACCAGGAAAAGACCGAGCATTTTAGTGAATACGGTGAGCTTGCCCTCCAGATCCAAATCGGCCTCAATCTTTCCTGAATAAGCAAAACGATACAGCAATCGGGCATCTCTTATCAGATAAAACCCGCCGAGGATGTATACAAGGGGAATCAGCAATGTGGTCAATTTTGTTGTCAAAAGGATTCTTTCGAATTCGGGGCCATAGTCAGGGGAAGAGACAAAGACCGGGATAGCCCCAAGAAGATAAGGGAGACCCATGATCAGGCAGTATACTCCAAAAAGCTTGCAGCCAAGGAAGAAATATTCGTCATTTTTCATTATTGCTACCTCACATCCTAATTAAAAGCCGAGTTGTATAAGATGGCACCTAGTGGTTCCTTGATCGGTTGGCATAAAATCGTGCGATTTGAGTATCATGTAGGAAAGCATGAGACTTTCTTATAAGGATTAATTATATGAGCGCGGAGGCGGGAAAGCAATTCGAAACTATTCCTGCCGCGGCCTGTGATCAGGTCCGGCAGACCTCTCCTATTCGTATTGGAAGTATATGGAACGCGTCCGAACAGGGGGAAGATTTGCAGGAATGGTAGCAGACGGGTCGAGAGGCAATGTTTCTTTTCGGTTCTGACCAAGCTGACGAAATCTAAACAGTAGTGATGAACCTATTCAGGGAAACGGATAACCTTGCTCCATGCGATATCTATAATTGACCCCGTTTTTTGGACCACGAGCTAAGGTGGATTTGAGGTAAAATCTACTAAGCACGTGGAGGGTCAAAAATGACAGCCAAGAGACGGA
>JAGUZM010000075.1 GCA_020060805.1 Deltaproteobacteria bacterium
GGCGGCCATGAAAGGAGGAGAGTCGAAAAGCACGTAATCGTATTGATTGGTAATGGTTTCGATAATACGAGCCATTTTTTCAGATCCTAGCATTTCGTTCGGATTGGGCGGCACGTTGCCCGATGGCAGGAGATACAGGTTCCCGACCCGCGTAGACTGAATGGCCTTTTCCAGCGCCTTCTCCAAGTCTTCATCAACCAAAACATCCACGAGTCCCGGACTTCTACTTGCGTTAAACGCTCGATAGAGAGTCGGCTTTCTCAAGTCCGAATCCACAAGGAGGACTTTCTTGCCCAATTGAGAAAAGGCAATACCCAGGTTGGACGCGCACGTGGTTTTTCCGTCCTCCGGGAGAGGGCTTGTAAAAAGAATCGATTTGTGAGACCGGTCCACGCTGGTGAAAAGAAGATTGCTCCGCACGGTCCGGAATGCCTCAGCGATGGGAGACATGGAATGCTCCAGAATCGGCAGATAGATCGGGATGGGCCGATTGCCGTTCTCGCTTGCCTGATAATGTCCTATCGTCCCAAGGATCGGAACCGTTGCGACGGATCGAACGTCCCTATCGTTCCTTACCGAGTCGTCCAGGTAGTCCAGAAAGAAAGCCAGCCCGATACCCAGCAGCAAACCTATCAAAACGGCCTTCAGCAAATTCCAACCCACTTGGGGTTTGACGAAACCGGGGGTGCTGTATGGGGAATCCGCGACCCAGACGTCGCCGATCTCGCTTGCCCTCGTGACCTGAAGCTCCCCCTTTTTCTGGAGCAAGAACGAGAAAGTATCCTGGTGGACCACGGCCTGGCGCGTCAGCAGGGCCAGCCCTTTCTCGGCTTCAGGCAGCCTTTCCAAGCGTTTCTCCGCCTCCTTGATCTGTTGGGCCAAGGCGGCCTGGCGGGAATTCAACGACGATATGAACGATTCGATCTCCGCCCTGATCTTTTCTTTCAACCTGGAAATTTTCAGATCCAACGTCTGAATGACCGGGTGGCGCTCCGTATACTGGCCCCTGAGAGCGACCCGCTCTGCCTGGACGCCGCTGAGATCTGCGGCTAGAGCGGCCAGGATGGGCTGGCCCATGGCGTCTCCAAGGGAATAGAAGGATCTGGGATCGAGCGGGGCCTGGTTATGAAGGGATGCCAGAAGCGCCCTGGACTGTCGTTCGAGAAGCTGCAATTCCACCTGGGCCTTCTCCAATGCGGCAAGCTGGTCGATGGTCGCTCTGGTGCTGGCTGATAGATCCGCGAGCTGATTCTGCTCCTTGTACTGCGTCAGTTCCGACAAGGCCTTTTGCATGTGCGAATCGACCGTGTTCATCTGTTGATCGATGAAATCCAGAGCTTTGGAGGCAAGCCTCGTTTTCTGTTTTATCTTGATCTGCTGGTAGGCGAGAATGACGTTTTCCAGGAGCCTCTTGGCCTCATCCGGGTGGTGAGCGGTCAGAGTGAGGCGGATCAGGCGTGTGTTGCGGACAGGGCTGACCTCAAGGCGAGACAACAAATCGCTCACCGCAGAAGGGAGGGGCCGCAAAATCAAGGGGAAGGTTGTTCCTTCCAGAGGGGCACTCCCTTGAAGGGAGAATGAAAATGAGGGTGCGCTGCATGGCCGACCGACCTGACACTGGGATAAGACTTGATTTTTCTCATCCAGGAGCCGGAACGCGGAATCGGGACCGAAGGTAACTTTATAGCTGACCGAACGCGCATTCGGATGAACATCCAGCGTTTCTACACGCAAAGGGTCGGAGACTCTCAACGATCCCATTCCTTCCTTTTTTCGGTTGAACCTGTTTGCGAACCTCGAGAGGAGTCTACTGTAAAGCTGCTCCCCTCGATCCAACAGAAGCTGGGAGTTGCTGATGACGGCGGCATCGGATGCCACCGTCCGGCTCTTCAGGATTTCCACTTCCGTGTTGACCTCTTCTGCTCCCAATCCCATCGGTTCACTGAAGAGATCTTCGAGCTTCATCGCTGCACGGGAAGTTTTTTGGACTTCCAGAGTGGCTTTGGCCTGGTAAAGAGGCTTTGCCCGAACAGTTTGAAACAGCGTCACGCCTATAACCGCCGCAAACGCCAGTACAATTACGAGGTAGCGGCGCCAGAGGACCTGGAGGTAATCCTTCAGGTGCACATGCTCCAGGTGTTTCCCGACCGGAGATAATGATGTACGGTCTGAATTCATAGGTACCCCATTTTCACCCGAATACGTCAATCAACGGTCGATTTCACGGTGAGGGCAAGAACCGCGGTTGGGAGTAACTGGCCTACAAAGACATTCCAGTCCGCGATCAATGTCCTGGGCACATAGACGATATCGTAACGATCCAGGATGAATCTCTCATGGGTCTCTCCACGCATCATCTGGAGGGCATCCACGGCATACACTTTCGGGGAGTGCAGGCCACCTCGAACGACCACCACTTGTGAACGGTTGGCCGTTGTCAGGAAATCGCCCGCCTCGCTGATCGCTTCCATGACATCTATGGAATCCGTAAAACGAACCACCTTCGGACTCCTCACTTCGCCCAGAACATAGATCACGTTCTGCTTGCTACTCGGTATGTAAATGATGTCTCGGTCCTCGACCAGGATATTCTGGGCGAGATCGCCCACGTCAATCAGCCTTTTGAAATTGATTTGAAGAATATTACCCTGGCGCGCCAGGTAGGCCATGTCTAGAACGGCAGATTCTCGCTTGACGCCGCCCGCCTGGGCCAGGGCATCCAAAACAGTCGTTCGCCTTTCCACCTTTAAGCGTCCGGCTGTATTCACCTCGCCCATGATCGAGACTGCCTTGATTCGCAAAGGAATGACGATGGTATCCGCAGGCTTGAGTAAGATGTTCTGGGTTGTATCCCCGTCTTTGATCAGCCGGTTGAGGTCAAGAGGGATGATCATGTCGCCCCTCACCACATAGGTCTCGCTCAAATCTGCATCGGGCAGAATCTCAACCAGTGAGAGTGCGGTGAGGAGCCGTTTGTCACCCCTGAGGGGAAAACCCAGGGGCAGGAGCCCCCCGGTAAGGGTGGTGGTGGTCACTCTTATTGCGCCGGTGATGAAGACCTTCAGGCTGTTCGCTGAGACCACTGTGACGGTCACGTTCGGTTTTTCGAGGTATGCAGAGTATTCTTTTGCCAGAAGGCTTTCAAGCTGGGAAATCTCAAGACCCGCCACATCCAGTTCTCCCACCAGAGGAATGGAGATCCGGCCGTCGCTTCGAACGGAGACCGGCAACGAAAGGTCCGGGTGCTGCCATACAAAAACCCGCAACTCATCCTCCGGCCCAACCCTGTAAGGAGCACGGTCAGGTTCCGGGGGCAGTTCCTCAGGAAAAACGACCCTCTTCCCCTTGAACTTCTCCGTCATGTACCCTCTCGGGGACAATCCATGGCGCCGCAACTCGATGATTTCCCCTGCCGCGGTTTTGGCCATGTCGGGTATTTCTATCTTTTGCACGACGCCGTGGAAAACCGATTCCTCTTGGCCCGGGTTTGAAGATTTCTGGTCTTGGGAAAAAGCCTTGTGCGGTCCGACTTCGAACCTGTGGGTTTTGTTGTTCCAGCCGATCGATATTTTCTCCTCAGGCCGGATTTCCCGAATGGCGGGTCCGGATCCTCCGTTACATGCGCTGAGACTGGAAAAGATGAAGAGAATGGCAAAAACCCTGAGAAACCCTGGCAGCAAGCGTTTCCAGGAGGCTAGACCCGAACCGTGAGTTCGAATCGGTATCGGCTCTTCAAACCTTACGGGTTGTCCATGGAGGATTCGTTCTGGGTTCTCTTTGAGTAAGCGGTACATCAATCCGTCACCGTTCATAGAATTAACCACCCTGCCCGCCTCTGATAGCCTTGGATTGCGCATTCCCAGACCATGGGCGTCTGTCACCAGAGTGTGTACCAGATGATGATTGAGGAGGAAAGCGGAAAATTGCATGATCTTCTTGCCGAAGTGGCCGAGGAGGCTTGCCGCTGTGAGTTGAGTCAGGACTCCCATCTGCACCCATCGCCAAAGCATCTGAGGGTCTTCTAGCAATACCAGGTTGCGCTCAGGGTGGCTGATGATGGGTGTGATCGCTTTTGCCTGGAGATCCCAGAAGAACTCGTCCAGGTTGTGAGGAAGGGAGTCTTGAGGAAGTTCGATAAGCACATAACGGCCGGTATCGTTGATGGAAAGGAGTTCCCCGTCTTTGAGTTTTTCCATAAGGCTCACATCCAAGCGCAGCTCCGCGCCCGGATAAAGCTTCAAAGGGATGCCCTTCTCATCAAGCCGGCATTGAAGCTCCCTCAATGCGGTCAAGATCTTAGAGCGCTTGTTGTCATACTTTCCCAAGACCCAGTGAGGAGTACAGACCACCCCCTCGATGCCACCCTCAACAGCCATTCGCGCCATGGCCAGGCTTTGCTCCCAATCGGAAGCCCCATCATCAAGTCCCGGGAGTATGTGGCTGTGGAGATCGAGCATAAAGGGGTCGTCAGTTGTCAACGATCTGTGGACGGGTGTGAAAAAGCCAAAGCATTATTCACCAGAGAGGCTGGAGCTTGGTTCGGGGGATGCCGGTGACTTCAGAGATCTTCCCCATACTCTCAGAGCTCCCATCGAAAAGCAAAGCCGTATCGAATGATTCAGCATCCGCACCCCGCAAGTCGTTCCAGGACCTGTAACCGTTAATAACGAAGAGGCACAGACCCTTCTCGGTGATCACCTTCTCCGTGAATTCTCTCACCCCCTCAGGCCCTACGAAAGCGATTCGTTTGCAACCTCTTTTTTCTATGGCGTCCAGTTTTTCCGCAAGCCTCGTCCTGAGCTTGTCGTATTCGGCCAGCCTTGCGGGCACAAATTTCGCCGCCAGGTAAGACTTGGCGACCATCCCCTTTGACGTCAGGAGATACATGTAGCCGA
>JAGUZM010000458.1 GCA_020060805.1 Deltaproteobacteria bacterium
CTGAGGTTGAGTTGTTCCCTCTCTCCGCCCATCAACCGGGTGAGCTCTCCGTATACAACCTTGACGAATTGCTGGCCCGGGGTTAAGCTTTCGAGGACTTCCTGGCCCATGGCCTTCTGGCGGATGTCTTCGATGAACCCTTTGACAACTTTGTAATTGACATCCGCCTCGAGCAGAGCAAGCCTCACTTCCTGAAGGGCATCCTGGATGTTCTTCTCCGTTAACTTCCCGTGACCCTTCAATTTCTTCAGGGTAAGGCTGAACTTCTCGGCCAGGCTTTCAAACATGAGGCAAAAACCTCGTCTTCAATGGGCGAAATTTCTAAAATAGCCCCAATTAGTTAAATATGTCAAGCAAATTGGCTTGGCCTATTCGAAAAAGGAAAGCCTCCACGATTGGGCTGCATTTTACCACATTTCTTAAATCCCCGATAAAATCTTTTTTTTCACCCCTTGGCGGCTTTCCCTTCCTTTTAGAGGTTGCCAATCCTTCTCGGAATTCCTAATATCCCTCCCTTGGAAACACCTTGAGGCAATCCCCTCAATCTTCACCGACTTCCCGAAAGTCAGGATCGGACAAGGTGCAACGCCCGTGATGAATCAGCCCCCTCGCGATGATGACAGCCTGATACGGCCCAGGAAGAACCGAAACGACCCTGCCGTCGGGCCGGATGCGCTTCTTGTCCTGACCCCCGATGATCTTGCCCAGCTTCTGAAACAGTATCAGGAAAAGGAACCGGCGTGTTACGACATGGGCTTTTTTGAGCTCTACCAGGTGAGAGACCGTGCGGGAGGGACGATCACCTTTTGCGGCCCTTTCATCGGCGCACCCCAGGCGGCCATGGGTATGGAGAAGTTGATCGCCCTCGGGGCGAGAGATCTCTGGGCTTTGGGATGGTGCGGCTCCCTTCAACCAGGTCTGCAGGTCGGGCACCTTGTGATCCCTACCAGCGCTATCTCCGAGGAGGGAACATCCCGTCACTATCCCATCCGGGAAAGCAAGCCTCATGCGAATCACGCTCTCAATCGGATTCTGGAGGCAGCCTTGCACAACAAGGACCAAACGGTTACCATGGGTCAGGTATGGACCACAGACGCCCCTTATCGGGAAACCCTCTCGAAAGTGAAGGCATTTCAACGCCGGAACATTCTTGCTGTGGAGATGGAAATGTCCGCCTTGATGACGGTTGCCCTTTTTCGATCCGTCAGGTTTGCGGCTTTGCTCGTGGTCTCTGATGAGCTTTTCAACCTCAAGTGGCATGCGGGGTTCAGGGACCCCGAATTCATCGCCAAAAGACACTTGGCTGCGGAGGTGCTTCTCGGCCTTCTCGGCTCCCAAGGGTAAGTTGAAGGCCTTTAATGATTTCCTAGGGGAGGGGCTTAAGCCCCTCCCCTACAGTCATATTCGGGATGGCGTAGGCGTCACCTGGAGGGAGGACATACCGGTTCTCATGATTGATCTGCCGGAGGGATTTACGGATCAGGACATCATCGGCTTTGACCTCAGGGCAAGGGAAGGCCTCTGCACGGATCGGCCAGAGTACATCGTAGAACCGCGGATCACCGGCCTGGCCGTTGAACTGACCTACGAAGAAGGGAATCTGGCGAAGGCGTTCACGTCGGGACGCGACACTCCCGTCGGCGTGATCACCCCCCACATCAAGACCATTCTGACGGTTCCCCTCGCGCTGGCCCGGATGCCAGGGCAAAGGCGAGTGCCGGCGCTTGTTTCCGTGTGGGGGACCGCTTATGTGGATAAACAGGGACTCGCAGACCTGAACCGGCAAAGAGCGGCCAGGGGCTTGACTGCTTTTGCTGATTCCAAAGCGGCGGCAGCGGACTCTTTGCGCCAAACCAACCCAAGGGTTGCGGCCAGAAGGCCGCTGAATCTCTTTTGCCACGGTGCCGGCCTAAAGGACGACCCCCCGTTCCTCGACTATTATGATCTCATGCTGACCCTTCAGCAGTGGGGGCTCAGGGTCAACCGACCCCACATCAAACGCCTCAAAGGGGTCACCGAGGTGATCCGCCAGTGTCACGACCTGGAGAAGCAGAGAGCGGATTTCCCCTATGATCTGGACGGTGCGATCATCACCCTGAACATCTCCCCTGAGAAGGCGAAAACGAAAAAGGAAGGGGGAGGCGCCGAAAGGTCGATGGTATACCTTTTCCCGCACCCGTAGCCGTTCCCATGGGCCTCCGTTCCAGGGGAACTTCTCGGATGCGGCAAAGGGGATTGGAAGGGAAAAAGCGACAGATCTTGATAAATGGAGAGGGTGATGGAAAGCCATATCAGGGTGAGGCTGATTATCGAAGGCAGGGTTCAGGGTGTCTGGTTCAGGGAATCCACTCGGAGGGAAGCGGCGCGCCTGGGGGTGTTCGGCTGGGTCAGGAACAGGCCCGACGGAAAGGTGGAGGCCGTGGCCGAGGGGCCTGAAGACAAGGTCAGAGCCCTGGTCGCGTGGTGTCACCACGGCCCATCCACGGCCAGGGTCAGCCGGGTTCTCGAAACAGAAGAGGCCTATCAGGGAGAATTCTCGTCCTTTGATGTTGCTTATTCAAACGAAATTTGGTAGACAGTCAAAAATTCAGCCCAGGAACCTCTGTTAAGGACACTCGGCCTGGGCCGTCATGTTTTGCCATCACCATCAAAGAAAAGACAACCTCCGATGAACATTCGTGTTTTCAGAGTGCTCCTC
>JAGUZM010000611.1 GCA_020060805.1 Deltaproteobacteria bacterium
ATTGAGAAGAAGCAAGCTGCGGCCGCGATTTTCCGCCAGGCCTCCACATGGAGAGAGATCCGGGGCATTCAGATGTCAGGAACCATCAGCCCTGTTTCCGTCGGCATAGAAGCCCTCAGGGTGGTGCGGGCGTATCTCAGGAAGTTCCCCTTTACAGAGGAATTCTTCGATCAAGGCCAGGAACTGGACATGGAGGCCTTTGCGAAGAGATTCCGGGTCAGGCTTTACCGTTTTGAGCCGACCCTCATGTACTACCTGGACAACAGCGTGCGGTTCAGCTTCAGAGAAAAAGTCCCCCTGTGAAAGAGAGGTAAAGGTCATGAAAATAGCGATCGGATCGGATCATGCAGGGTTTCACTACAAGGAAGCGATCAAGAAACTCCTCGCGGAACTCGGACACGACATCCGGGACTTCGGCACAGATTCGGATGAATCGGTGGACTACCCCCTGTTTATCCGGCCCGTGGCTGAGGCGGTTTCAAGGGGAGAAGCGGAGAGAGGCATTGTTCTGGGCGGCTCCGGGAACGGGGAAGCGATAGTGGCAAACAAGATCAGGGGGGTTCGGTGCACCCTGTGCTGGAATGAAGAAACCGCCGAACTCGCACGGAGGCATAACGACGCGAATGTCCTCTCCCTCGGCGAGAGGGTGATACCCAGAGACAAGGTTCTTGAAATCGTCAGAATCTGGCTGAGCACCCCTTTTGACGGGGGCCGCCACTCGAGGAGAATAAAGCAGATCGAGGAGATCGAATCCGGTTTGCGCGGAAGAAGCTGATTCTGCGCGGTACGGATCGCTGGACACAGGGGTGATGATTCGGTGTCGAATATGCAGAAAAGGGGGTTGGAAAGGACTCATGTCGGATGAACTAAGCGCCAGTGCTCAGAAGGTTCAAGACGCCTTGCGCCAGTTCGGCGTCTCCTGCCGGGTGGTGGAACTGCCCGGCTCCACGCGAACCTCTGCAGAGGCTGCTGAAGCGGTGGGCTGCAAGGTTGAGCAGATCGCAAAGTCCATCGTTTTTCGCGGAAAACAGAGCGGCAAACCCATCCTGGTGGTTGCGAGCGGCATCAATCGTGTTGATGAAAAGAAACTGCGAAACCTCGTGGCAGAGCCCGTGAAGAAAGCGGATGCCGACTTTGTCCGCCGTGAGACAGGGTTCGTGATCGGCGGTGTGCCGCCCCTGGGCCACGTCAAACCCCTGGACATTTTTATTGACGAAGACCTGCTGAAGCACGACGAGATATGGGCTGCCGCAGGGACCCCGCACGCTGTTTTCAGGCTCACCCCCGGGGACCTCGAGAAAGTGACATCCGGGAAGGTCGTCAACATCTCTCAATGAAGAAGCGTAGAGCTTAGAGCAAAGAGCAGAGAGCAAAAACAGTTTCCTCTCCTTCGCTCTATGCTCTTTGCTCTACCCTGTTTAGAATCCCTTTGTGTGACTTCTTCGGTCGGTGCTGAGGGTTTTGGGGACCGTCTCGATGGGGGTTGGCCTCTTTTCCACGGCTTTACCTTTTACCGTGCGCCCTACGCCGTGTGCCGTTCCCGTGCCGAGCCCCTGGGGTCGAGCGGTCAAAGAATCCTGGTTGCGTCCAAAAGTCTGCACTAGGTTATTCAATATGCACTGGCTCTCGCATGATGAGACGTATCGCCTGCCTTGCCGTTGAAACCAGCTCCGGATGGGTCTCCTCCAGGTTTGCCACCTGCCTGAGATGGTCGGCGGTTCTCACGATCAGGGAGGCCATGTCCCCCTCGTCTGCGGAGACCGAAAAAAGGAGCTTCTGCCACTCTATTCCCTTGGCCCAAAGGTAGAGGGCTGCCGCCGGCCAGAAAGGAATCTGGGGGTTTGCGAAACCCCGGCGGGCCAAAAGACCCCTCATCCTTTCCAAAGAGACGATGAGCCGCTGAAACACCTTTTCCATAGCTCCCAGGTCCATGGGGGTCCTCACTTTGATTTCCAGGTCCTGAACCCTGTCCCACACAAAAGGGGCGAGGCATCCTGCAATGGTTTCAGGCTTCACATCGTCAAAGCCGCCCTCCCGGATCGCCTCGGCGATCAGCAGCGGATGATCGAGCCTCAGTTTGGATGCCCAGACGCCGTCAGGGGTCAGCCGATCCTGCTCATCCACGAAGCGGGTCTCTTTCAGAAACCGGAGGTGTCTTTTGAAACTCAGCCACAGGCCTCCTCCCGTCCCCTCCATCTGGCCGGCGAGATACCGGAATTCCGACAGAAGCTTTCGCAACTCGGTCTTCTTCCCGCCATGACAGACTTTGAAGTGCTCGCATCCTTCGCAGACAAGGTTCGCAGGCTCCACAGTCCCCTCTTCCTTGAGGTCCAGGGGGAGGGGTTTGAGATTCTCCAGCGGGATGGAGGCGAAGAGGCCCTCCAGCCCCTCGGGGGACAGGTGTTCCCCGATGTTGACGCAGTAATCGAGGATGCTCTTGATGTGTTGGGGTTCGATCTTTCTCAGCTTAACCTCCCCCTTTCGGATGCGCACGGTCTTCCTGAGATTATGCGCCCACACCAGGGTGCCTTTTTCCACGGAGGTTTGGAATACGACATAGATGTTCTTGTTTTTGTGAACAAAAAGCCTTCCCGGCGTCAGGATCTCTCTGTACGCTGCGAGGACTCTCTCCTTTCGCCCTTTATCCGCACGATGCCGCGCTTCTTTCCTGAGATCGGCCCGCTTCTGGATATTTTCGATCACTTCGTAGGGGTCGGTGGCGTCGCAGTTTCCCAGGGGGAGAAGCCTCTTGATCGCTTTTGTGACCTCTTCCCAGCGATCCTGAAGGGGGGACCCCATCTGTTTTTCCTGGAATGACGCGAAGGATCGACTCAGGAGGTCCCGTATCTCCGCAGGCTGGTGGGAAAGGAGAAGATTCAGGGCCATGGAGAAATTGATGTGAATCTGGCTCATGAGCGGTTCCGGAGGCGAATCTCTCAGTTCATGGATGAGCTCCGGATCCAGATGAAGCCCTGGGATAACGAGGGCAAAACCGATGTTATCCTTTCCCCGCCTGCCGGCCCTTCCGGTCATCTGGTGGAGGTCCGTTGCCGTGAGGTTGGAGAAGGTGTGGCCGTCGAAGCGATCGCTCTGAACCAGTGCCACGGTCCGGGCAGGGAAGTTGACCCCTGCGGCGACCGTGGAGGTCGAAAAAATCGCCTCCAGGTAGCCTTTGGCCATCAGCCTCTCGATCATCAGCTTCCAGTAGGGAAGCTGGCCTGCGTGGTGGGAAGCGACCAGGGAGTCCATCAGGAATCTCATTTGGCGGTGGCCTTCGAGATGGGGGTAGAGGCGGAGGAACTCCCTCACCTCCCTCCTTATGCGATCCCTCGAACCATGCGTCCGGTCGTGTTTGTGGCAGGTGTAGAGGGCCCGGTCGCAGTCGAGTCTCGACCTCAGAAAGAAGATGGCAGGGAGAAGGTCAAACGTCCTGAGGCATCTGATGATGTCCCCGAAGTGGAGCCTCGACGAGTCCCTGCCGCGATAAGAGGCGATGAATTTCTTCACCCTGGGGAGAAGGCCTTTTTTCGTGGCCAGGGGAGAAACCAGGCCGCCAGGGAAAAGAAACAGCACTTCCAGCGGAACGGGCCTCTCGAGGGAACGCACGACCCGGGCCTTTTCGCCCCTGTTTTTCTCCAGCCACGCGCATATCTCTTCCGCATTCGATATGGTGGCGGAAAGAAGAAGCAATTTGACCCGGCTGGGAAGATAGATGAGGACTTCTTCCCACACCACGCCCCGCTCGGGGTCGCTGAGATAATGGGCTTCATCCAGGATGACGAGGTCCGTCTGAATACTGAGCCCCTCGTGCATCGCGTCATAGAGCTGATTGCGCAGGATCTCCGTCGTTCCCACGATGATCGGTGCTGTCGCGTTCTCTTTCCTGTCTCCGGTCAGAATGCCGCAAAACTCGGCGCCGAACTCCTGGCAGAATTCCTGATAGATGGAATTGGATAACGCCTTGAGGGGAGAGGCGTACCAGGTCTTGAGGCCGCTGGAGAGATAGTGATGGATGGCTTGCGTTGCTATCCAGGTCTTGCCCGATCCTGTGGGCGCGCTCACCACGACATCGTAGGTTCTCAGTTTTTCCAGGGCTTCGAGCTGAAAGGGATCCGGCTGGAAAGGAGCCGCCTCAGGCACACCGATCTTCTTAAACGTTTTCTTGAGCAGGGGATCCAAAGAGGGGTTCTCGCAAAAGCCTCTTCTTTTCTCCTGCCTTTTGCCGCGAGCCCGTTCTCTGGAGTGATGGTAGTAGCGCCTCGCTCTGGACACCCGCACATCCCGTTACTTGACCAATTCAGCCGCCACCAGATCCATATCCCTGAGGTAATCCCTTGAAGCGACGCCAAGGTCCAACCCCTTCAGCTTCGGCGCCACCTCATCCATGATTTCTTCACATCCGAAGGCGACCCTGGCACCGTTGAGGAATACCTTTTGCGCCGCCTCCCTGGCGAAAAGCCGGGCGACAGCAGCCATGAAATCTTTCGATCGCTCCCTGCCCTCGTGGTTCGCCGCTTTGTGGCATAGGGCCTCGCCCACTTCGCACCATGTCATCATGTCGGCCAGGAGGAACATCACGTACTGGAGCCGGGTGAGTTTAAGCTTTCTCGTGTTGGCAACGACATC
This sequence comes from Deltaproteobacteria bacterium, assembly GCA_020060805.1. GTDB lineage: Bacteria > Desulfobacterota > DSM-4660 > Desulfatiglandales > HGW-15 > JAHECH01. The sequence goes on from JAGUZM010000611.1 coordinate 4,627, forward strand.
ATTCAGTATTCTGAGGCTCTGGGCGAGGAGCGGTGCGCCGCACTGTGCGGGCAATCTGTCAAGGCCGTCCGCCATGTCAAGGTAGAACCGCCCTTTGGAACGAACCGTCTCCCTGAGGCGGAATGTGGATATGATGCTTCTCTGGATCTCGCTCGTTCCCTCAAAGATCGTCGTGATCTTGATGTCCCGTTTGATTTTCTCCACTTCGAATTCCCTGACGTACCCGTATCCTCCCAGCGCTTGGATCGCGTTGTTGGCCATCGCATCCCCTGCCTCGGTGGCAAAGTACTTGGCTATGGATCCCTCCACCTGAAGGTCCATTTCGCCCGAGTCGAGGCGATGGGCCACCGTCTCGACATAAGCCCTCGCCGCTTCCAGTTGAACGGCATTCGGCACGATCAGTTGATGGGTGTATCCCTGTTTGTTCACGAGGGGGCTTCCGAACTGGACGCGCTCCTTGGCATAGGCAATCGTTTTTTCAAGGGCCGCCATGCCCCCGCCCAGGCCGAAGGTAGCCACCATGAGCCTCGTATACCCAAAAACCTGATTTGCCTGCTTCAACCCCTGACCTTCCATCCCTCCGATGAGGTTTTCCGCGGGCAGGAATACGTCATCCAGGCTCAAGGGGCACGTGTCTGAGGCCCTGATGCCGTGCTTGTCCTCGTGCTTGCCCGGGAAAAGGCCCTGGGTGCCCCCCTCCATCACGAAGAACGACGGGCCTCCCGGCGTGTCCGCGAGGATCGTATACAGGGAAGCCACTCCGCCGTTCGTGATGAACTGTTTCTGGCCGTTCAGTTTGTACCCGATGACCCGCCCCTGCTCATCCGTCACCCTGTCCGCCTTTGTCTTCAGGGCCTGAACATTGGAGCCGGCTTCCGGCTCCGTCACACCGTAGGCGA
>JAGUZM010000261.1 GCA_020060805.1 Deltaproteobacteria bacterium
CCCTGTGCGGCGAGAGCTTCCAGGGAAAGGGTAAAGCTGTCGTGCTCCAGATGGAACGTCACCAGGCCCGCGTCTCCGCAGTAGGGGTGCGACGGGACCATGTGCTCGACTTCGAGGACGAAGGAGCGGGTTTTGGCTTTCCCGAGCTTCACCTCTCTCGGGCTGGTGGAGACTGCACCGCGGAGCGAACCGAGCCGGCTGATCCGGGCGTTGTACCCGGAAAGGGTCACGCTTTTTCCCGGCGTCCTCTTTCCTGCATCCAGCTCCACCCGAAGAGTCTTCCGGGCCGCTGTCGAAGTCGTGTAGAGGGCTATCTTCCGAACCTGTGCCGAGCCGGGCACTAAAAGCCGCACGGCCATGGTGCGGCGGAAAGCGACATCGTATGCCTCATGCGTCCCATCGATCCCATCCGCGCGGAGGCCTTTGAAACTGAGGGTTACGGTCCTGCCCCTGACCTCTTTGCGTACCTTCGCCTGCTGCCAGCGGCTGTTGAACCAGTCGTCCAGCTCCACCCAGCCGAAGGCTGCCGGGTTTTCCTTGTCTCGCATCTCTTCATGACGGGTCCTGGGCCACTTGTTCTGGAGGTAAAAGACCCCGATCCGGCGGGGAACCTTTTCGTTGAAATGCACGACCACTTCCCGGATGTCGCGGCTTTCCTCGAACCAGATTTCTCCTGCCGGGGTGTTGGGCAGTGCAAAGGGAGCGATGTCAAATGTCCTCATGCCGCGATCTCCCTCGTCATCTGATCGGCCGAAACTCCCAGGCGCCGTCGTCTTTCAGTTCCAGAATCGCGTCGTACCGTTCCAGGTTCCTGGTGTTTTCCTCCTCTTCGAACACGACATAAGTAATCGAGCGCTCCTTGATCAAGCCCAGGACCCAGTCGATCTGTTCCGGGTTCAGGGTGGTATGGGGCCTATCCAGGAATGCGAAGGCGGGTTTGGCGAGAAGGAGCCGGGCAAAAACCAGAAACTGCTGGGTCTCCAGGGGCAGAATCGTTTCCCAGTGGTTCCGCTTGTCCAGGCCCCCGAACCGGCTGATGAGGGATTCGATCTTCAGAGTGCTCAAGGCATCCAGGACCCGTTCCTCGGGGACCTCGATCTTGACGAGGTGGCTGTCCCTTGCCCGTTCCTGCTCGGGCCAGGGAGTCGTTAGCAGTTGACGAATCGTGCCGGGCGGCAGGTAGGGCACCTCGGTCACGAGGAGAACCTGTTCGAGTTTGGGACGGGCGATATGACCCTCCCCCACCTCCCAGAGCCCGACGGTCGCTTGAAAGAGGGCAGCCCTGGCGGTTTCGTCCTTTCCCCGGACCAGGACGCGGGTGCCCCTCGGAATCTCAAGGGAGAGGTCCTTGATCACGATACGGCCGCTTCGGGGGGAGCGGAGGGTGAGCCCTGAGTAGACCACCCGATTATCGTCCAGGGAAAAGGCAATCGCCGGGGATTTCTCCTCTGCCTTTGCGCTCCGCCTCGCCTCGACGAGGGCCGACAGCCTGGCCAGGACGGCCGTGTATGAGGAAATGGATTGAAACTGGGTGACGATGATGGAAAAGGCGCCCAGCAGGTGGGTGAAGGCGATGGCCGATTGGGTGATCACGCCGAACTGGACCTTGCCCTCGATGAAAAGGGGTGCGATGATCAAAGCGGGAATGATCTGGATCAACCAGTTGTACCCGGTGGCAAAGAAATTCACGTTTCGGTTCACCCCGATGATACGACGGAAATTCGCCGCCAGGTCGCCGAGATTCTTCAGGTTGAGTTGTATCAGGTGCCCCTCGCGCCGCGAAATCGCCACGGATTCGGCGTTTCCCCTGAGGTAGATGAGGGAAGCCCGCAGATTGGCTTCCTTGTCCAGCTGATCGTAGTTGAGTCGCACCAGGGGCCGGCCGATGATGAAGGTAAAAAACGTGCCCGCAGCGGCGTACAGTATGGATACGAGGAAGAGCAGAGGGCTGATCGACCACATGACCCCTGAGAAGGCAATCACCGTCAGGCTGGCGTTTATCAATATCAGAGCGAAGGACAGGGTGGTGGTGCTGTAAGTGCGGACATCGTCCGCGATGCGCTGGTCAGGGTTTCCGACTTCCCCTTTCATCTTGAGCCGGTAGTACACCCTGTGATTCGCGTAACCGTAAATGCTCAGGCCGGTCGCCCACTCCCGCCACAGGAGGCCGAGGGTTTGCTCCGTGAACGTGTAGATGACGGAGACGATGGTGATCGCGGCCATGGCCGCTATGTAGATCAGGGTCATCCGGATGAACTCGCTCGAGTTGCGGTCCTCGATGGCGGTCATGAAGTCGCGGTTGATGTAGCTGTGGAGGACGTTCAGGGCATTGATGCCCAGGAGAAGAAGGACGAGGGCGATGCAGAGCCATTTGGCTTTCTTGCCGACTCGTTCGGAGGCGACGAACTACTTCAGGTTGAGAACGAAGCTGTCCCACGTGCTCCGGTTGAAGGGAAGTCGATCTTCTCTCAATTTAGTCCTCCGACACGGGTTCTCGATCCCCAGGGCCCATCAGCCGTCTCAAAACCGCTGAATCCAGCCACCCCACTGGATTAATGAGCACAAAAGCCTGCCCAAAGAGGGGAGAGATAATGGTGCCAGATTGCGGATATTACACCAAGGTGTGCCGGGGTAGAAGGAAAAAAATTAAGATAAACAGATGCCTTTTTGGATGTGACCGCAGGGCTCAGCCGGCGGTTTCAGGAGGCATTGGGAAGGCCCCTTCCTGCCATTTGTTCTGCCACCTCCTTTAACCCCACCCTTTTGAGAGTGGGCGGAGTCGGCTTGCCGGTCTCCAGGTCCCATCCCATGAGTTTGTAGTAATCGGTCTTGGCTCGCTCCAGTTGCTCTGGCTCATACCTGCGGCCCCCGGCATCCTGTTTTTCAAAATAAAGATCATGGAGGGTGTCGTCCCGGCGGGTTCGGCCGTCTCGCGCCGCCAGGGCCCGCTCCAGGGTGCAGAGCATTTCTCCCTTGCGGAAGGATTCCTTGGGCCCCATGTCGACGCCTGTCACGGCGGAGTAGAGCCGGGACTCCAGGGTATCGTCTCCCACGTGGTCCTTGGAGTTGGCATTGAAAAGGTAAGGGAAGAGGATGTCGCACAACACATAGCTGTCTTTCAGGAGAGAGTGCTCGTGGTATCTCTTGACGACCGGTGCGGCCCACTTCCAGTCCAAACCCTTTCGGTCAGGCTGGAGGAATTCCGCCGCCCCCTCCGAACCGTAGGCGGCCTTCATGACCGGTCTCAGGACCGGAGTAATGTCTTCGGGGACTGCGGTGAGCGCATTTTGCCCTACCGTGAAAGCCGCGCCCCAGAGCATGGAGATGAAGCTGTGAGAAACCAGGGCATCGCGGTTGTCGAGAACCCACATCAGGGCCAGGGGAGGGATGGCATACCCTGTCGGGAACCCTCCCAGGAAGACCCAGTGTTCCCGGTATCCGCCGAAATTACCGGCCCTGGGGTAATACATCCGGGAAAGTTTCTCCGCTTTGCCCCCCAGTTTTGCCGCTGCCCGCTGCCCGCCCTCGGCCAGCAGGTCTCCGAACCCTTCACGGTCGGCCATCTTGTTCAGAAGCTTTGAGATGAAGTCCCAGGAACCGATTTCTGCGAGGGGAAGGCCGGTCTCTTCTTCGGTGATCAGCTTTTCACGATAGCAGTCCGCCAGCCAAGGAATGATGGCCATCAGCTCATAGGCATTGATTCCGAGAAGATCGCTCAGTTTTGCCGCCTGCCAGGTGATCTTGCTGTACCCTTTCTCAGGCTCGTGAATCATCGATTCCAGGTACATGTAGGACTGGGCGCAGAAAGCGATGCCCGGGGTGATGTCCGGGCCTCTCACGCGGGAGCGACACGACACAGGACAGGCGAAGCAACCGTCCGGGGTCTGGGAATATCCTGACGAGGGGTTCTGGCAGAGGTCCAAAAGTTCACCCGGGAGAAGAGAGAGGCTTCCCCGTCCATACCCGCCTCCCCAGATGTTGTATTTGAATCCCTTTTCCTCGGGCTCATAAGGATTCTTGCCTGCCGGCTTGCGGGCGAAGAGCTTGTGAATGTGGCGGGTGGCTTGCGCCAGGGCTTTGGGCCGGGCCACAGCCACGGTCCCTGTCCCGCGGACGGCGATGGCTTTCAGGTTCTTCGACCCCATCACGCCGCCGAACCCTCCCTGGCCGGAGGCATCTCCTGTGTCCGTGAGGATACAGGCGATGCGGCTTCGGTTCTCTCCCGCCCTTCCGATGACCATGACCCTCGTTTTTTGACCGTGAACCTTCCAGAGCATTTGCTGGGTCTGATACGTGTCCAGGCCCCAAAGGGATGCGGCGTCCAGGATTTCGGCCCTGTGGTCGCTGATGAAAAGGTAAACGGGTTTGGAAGCCCTGCCCTGGACGACAACCGCGTCATACCCGGCCCACTTCAGCTCCGGCGCAAAATGCCCTCCCACACCGGACCGGCAGAAGGACTCAATGGGGCCGCTTTGGGGCGCTTTGCCCAGGACCATGAATCGCCCTGATGAAGGAGCGAGGGTTCCCTGAAGGGGCCCGGTGGCTAAAACGAGGCGGTTCTCCGGATCAAAGGCGCTCACCTCGGGCGGGACTTCATCCCAGCAAATCTTGGCCCCCAGCCCACGACCGCCGATATATTTCGGGACATAGTCGAACGTCGAGGACTCGGTGATCTTGCCCGCGGTCAGGTCCACCCGAAGGATTTTTCCAACCCATCCGCCTTTTGGATTCATCATAAATCTCCACGGTTCACCTTGCGGGGTATCTTAGTACAGAGCTTCGTAAATACGCTCACGTATTCACCACTGAGGCACAGAGGACACGGAGGTAGATTTATTTTTTCGTCTATCGGGAGATACCGATAGACGAAAATAATCCTCGTAATATTTTCTTGGGGCAGAATATTTTTGTTTGTCGGCATCTCCCGACAAACAAAAACTTTTCTCTGCGCCCTCTGTGTCTCCGTGGTGAACCAAGGTTTGTGACCGTAATTGTGAAAAGCAGTACTTAGTCTCCTTGGATCACGGGATACCCCACGAGGAACCCCTTTTTCGAGCGCTCCACCCTGAGGACCCCGAGGGGGCAGAATTTGACGCATTGGGGGTCCCCGAAGCAGAGGTGGCACTTGATCGATTTCTCCCTCTCGGCATCGAAAGTGGCCCGGGAAGGCTGAAAATGGCTCTGGCATGCTTCAACACAACTCTGGCAGCCGATACAGAGTTCTTCAATGACGACCCGGGCATAGGTGCCCGATTTTTTGTCCACCTGCAAGGCATCCACAGGGCAAGCATTGAGGCAGGGGGGATCCGCGCACTGATAGCACATCTTGGGTTTGTAATCTCCCTTGAGATAGTCCTTTTCGATAAAAATACGTGCGAGAGAGGATGCGTTGCGGCCCATGCTGTTGAGGTTCGCACAGATCATTTCGCAGATGCGGCATCCGGAGCAAAGAGACATGTCCGCGAGGATGACCGCCCTGGCCAGGGCGACCTTACCACCGCTCGGAAGCGCAAAGACGTGGATCACGTCCCCGAAGGCGACGACACTGCCGGCGCCCAGGGCACTGACGCCGAGGCTTTTGAGCAGGGTTCTGCGGTCCATTTCCTTATTCATTTACCATACCGTGTTGACCAGAAGCAGACGCTGCCGGCCAGGCATTTACCCTTATGTTGCGGGCGGTGAGAAGTAAGGCCTCGTAGCGAGGGGGCCGAAAGATTCACCCGTTTCGCTGACAACGAGTTTGTAAAAATACATGGATTCAGCTCCCATGCTCTTGTCGATATAGTCATAGGCGGTTTTGCCCGGGATGAGCTTCACAACCTCCACTTCCTGGTAGGGGCTGTCCTCTGAGCTCGCAGCCCTCAGGATCTTAAGGGACAGAGGATCGCTTAAGCCGGCCGGGACATTCCATGTCAACTTGGCTGCGCGGTAAAGGGCCTGGACTTTGAAATCCCCTATGGTCGGCCCCGCTTTCTGGGTGAGAGCCGGATGAGGGAAGAGGAAGAGTACGAAAATTAAACCAACAAAAAAGATCACAGGTTTCTGCATCGTCCGTTTCTCCATGCCCTTGTGTTGGACTGAAAACTCCCTCTTCCCGGATGTCAGGGAAGAGGGAGCGACAGGTTATGGGAGAGGATTAGGAGTTAGCCGAGGATCACTTTGAGATCATCATCCTTCCTGGCGTACCCTACGCCCAGCTTTGTCGCCTGGAGGATCTGCTTTTGGTACCATGCATACATGCCGATCTTGTTCTGGGCCATGTTCGGGTACCATTCCTGCAACAGCTTGATGCCCATCACGTCGTTGGCCACCTGGTCTCCAGAGACGAGGATCACCCCGGGTTTCACCTGCTCGCCGTGAGAGGGCCCTCCGCTGATCAGGGACCTGCGGCCGTCCATGATGATCAGGTCAGGCCTGAAGGGCAGGTTGATCTCAGCGGACTGCTCGGCCACAAAGAGGTGGTTGAAGGCATGGAGCTGCCCGCCGCGGTCTGCCCGATGCAAGATCCCGACGGATAACTTCAGGCTCATCGTGATGCCCCCGAGGAAGTGGGTCTTCATGATGGGCGAGTAAATGACTTTATCGTAGTTTCTGAGGTCTGCGGGGTACCCGACCGTGCCGTCCCCGCCGCCGATCCTGCCGAGGTACTCAGCCTTGGCGTTGCGGATGTTCATCCACTTTTCGCCTTCCCAGGTCTTCAGGGGCGTTTTCGTCGCCTCGCAAACCGTATCGTACCCCATCTTCTTGATCACCCGCGAGGTCGGTCCCCAGGGTCCGCAGGTGTCGGCAACCGTCAGGTTCTGATACCCTTCGTCTTTGAGGACCGTGATCAATGCGGCCAGGAATTCCGGGTCCGTGCCTCCCTGGGGCCAAGGATCGCCGGTGTTCATGTTGGGCTTGATGAGGATCTTGTCCGTCTTCTTGAGAGACTTCTCAAACCCTCCGATGAGCTTCATCGCTCGCTTGATGTCTCCCTTCAGGTCTTTGTCCAACTCGGTGGCCATGATGAGCCCCAACAGGGATTTGTTGCCTTCAGCATACCAGTTCTGATGGAGATGGGACCAGCTGACCGGCGCCCCTCCGTCGATCATCATTTCAGGCCTCTTTTCAAAGTAGTCCTTGGGAAGCGGGGCGTTTTTGATGAATTCGCCGTATTGCATCAGCTGGGTGTCGCGCATCCGCCAGACGCCCTCATGGGCGGGCGTGTCGAGGTCAGCCACCCCGTGGGCTTTCATCGGCGCGATCATGCCGACCGCGGCAACACCGGCGCCGCAGTACTTGGCCACCTTACCGATAAATTCTCTTCTTGAAACTTTGTCAGAACTCACGGTGAACCCTCCTTTCTTCAAGCAGAGGTTTAGACGAATCCCGATGCTTCACCCGGAACGCAAAATGACGTGTCACCTCCTTTCTCACAGAAATAGAAAGAATGGTCGAAGGGCCTTGAGAAGGGAAAAAGTTTCCCATCATCTCCCTCATTGTAGGACTTTTCGGAGCAGCAAAAACCGAAGGCAGGATGCGATAGGTTTATCCCTATATGGAGAATCTGTCAAGTTCTAAAATGTTCTTCTTCCCCCTTTTCGCGAACTTTTTCAGTACATGATCCCTTTGAAGATGAAATAGACGCCCACCAGGATCATGAGGATCGAGCCGACCTTATAGATCCCCTCTCTTGAGTGGAGCCATCGAAGGCCTGCCAGTTTTCCGATCAGGAGAAGGGATGGAACCGTTCCAACCCCGAAGGCGAGCATCAGAAGCGTGCCCGAGAAAAAGGCTTCCCATGAATTGGTCGCACCCATGCTTGCTCTTGCCGAGGCGATGAGGCCGGTGTACACGGGGCCGCACGGCAAAAGCCCGAGGAGCAGACCGACGGGCAAGTGGATCGCTGAGGATTTGAAAGCGGACAACCGGTGAAACCATCGCGAGAAAGCACCGCCGTAAGAAGCGGCATTACCGAAGGCTCTACCCAGGGGCAGCCATCCGGCCATAGCAAGGCCCATGACCAGGACCATCGCTCCTGCGAAAATGAGAATCCCTTTCTGCAATCCCGCGATCGAGGAAGCGAGGATGGTGAATGAACCGAGGAGGCCTGCGAGGCCCCCGAGGAGCGCATAAGTGATGATTCTGCCGGCGTTGTAGAGCAGAAGAGGGACGAGGAGGGTTTTCCCTTTGAGGTTGAGAGACAGGGAGACCACGATGGGGCCGCACATGCCGATACAGTGGCCAAAACCCACGAAGAACCCGGTGGCCAGGAAAACGAGGTATAGGGTATCAGTAGATGACATCGAAGACGAACTCGACTGTGCCCTCATCGGGCAAAGTCACTGTGGCTTTCCAGGTTCTCCTGCCGCTGGGGCATCTCACGATGACTCCTCGCCCTTCATAGGTATCGCCGCCTACGGGTTTGAGATCCACCCGGTTCGGTCCCATGTTCATTCCCGGCATGCCGAGATCAATGTAGGGGTTGGACGTTAGCCTTCTGCCGCTGACGGAGACCCTGAAAGTGAGATCCCGCATCGCCCTGACGGGCTTGGGGAGGATGTCCAGGGTCACCACCCTCTCAGCGAGGGGCCTTGCGCATGGTCCCTGCTGGATATCGCAGTCGACCAATCGTTCGCCTCGGGCGGCGGCCGCAATTGCCCTACACGGATAGACGTTAAAGATGAACAAAAAAAGGGAGGCAGTCAAGAGCGCTGCGAGTCCCCTTCCTGATGTGCTAAGTCTGTCAGACATGGCTTCAAGCCTTTTCTTCTGAGGTCCCTGTTTCGCCTGGGATGGGGCGGGGTTATGGCTGGATTGTTCAACCCATAACACTTTAGGTGAATTTATCTGAAATGCAAGGAGATATGGATCAGTCAGGAAAAGGTTGAATCAGAGCCTGAGGGTAGGATGAATGTGTTGACTATTCAAATGCTTATCGTATATAGTGTTCGGAAAAAGCCTTGATCGATCAGTAGGGTAATGCGCTTGCAGCAAGACCGGGATGTCTGTTACCAAATAACGCTTGGCCTTAGCCAGGGAGAAAGTTGACGTCTTATGGGGCTACTGTTTGAATGGGACCCGAGGAAGGCGCAGCTAAACATCAAGAGACATGGCATTTCATTCGACGAGGCAAGCACGGCGTTCAGCGATCCGCTGTCGAGGACGATAGACGATCCACTGCAAACCCAGGATGAGGACCGCTTTGTGCTGATTGGGCAATCCGTAAAAGGGCGCCTGCTGGTTGTCGTGCACAGCGAGCGAGGTGAGCGAGTTCGTATTGTCAGCGCCAGGATGGCGACGAAGAAAGAGAGGTTCAGGTATGAAGAGAATGAAGAATGATCCGGACATGCTTGAGGAGTACGACTTCTCCGGCGGAGTCCGAGGCAAGTATGCGAAGCGGTATGCGGAGGGAACCAACGTCGTAGTCATTGATCCGGACGTAGCTGAGTATTTTCCCGACCACGATTCGGTTAATGAGGCGCTTCGCGGTCTGACTGCAATCATCAAGAGGCAAAGGAAGGCCGCACAAGGGCAGGGAGAGGAACGCTCGTAGACTTGATCCTCACGCCCTTTCCCTGCCACGACTTAAGCTCTCCCTTCGCTTCTTCCCTATCCGAACGCCACTCTCCATCCACCCCTATCCTCCCTTTCGAAAAATGTGGCCGGGAGAGATACCTTCTTTTGTGCAGCATAGGGCTGCTTATGCCGCCGAATTTCCTCTACCCCAGGTCTGTTATTCATCCTGGTCTCCCTCAGTATGATCTCGAAGAGGTGGGTTCTTGCGAAACCGTTGGATTGGGGGTGCAGGAGGCCAGTGACGCCTTGGGGCGAAGCTGGCGATCTAAGGCTTGAAAACTCCTGTTCAAGGGGTGATAATACATTGATCTCAATCGGGTAGCCTGGATCTATCGGGCCGCCGGAGCCGCGGCCGGTAAACAAAGGAGGGTAGAGGATGAACGCTCACGGGAAAGTCGGCATCGTCACCGGCGCGGGCAGCGGCATCGGCAAAGCCGTCGCCCTCGCACTACTGAGGGACGGATACAGCGTCGCCCTGGCGGGCCGGCGCAGAAATCCCCTCGAACAGACCTTGAAGGATGCAGGCCCTGCGGGCAGCCTGGCCCTGGTGGTTCCGGCCGACGTGAGCGATCCCGAATCCGTGCGTGCCCTGTTCGGCAGGACCAGGGAAGTCTTCGGCCGATTGGACCTCCTCTTCAACAACGCAGGCGTGTTCCCTCCGGCGATCCCCCTGGAAGATCTGAGTTTTGACCAATGGAAAACCGCCGTGGACATCAACCTGACCGGCGCCTTCCTCTGCACCCAGGAAGCCATCAAGATGATGAAAAGCCAGGTGCCCCGGGGCGGACGGATCATCAACAACGGCTCCATCTCAGCCCATGCGCCTCGGCCCGATTCGGCGCCCTACACCACGACAAAGCACGCGATCAGCGGGCTGACCAAATGCACAGCCCTCGACGGGAGGAAGTACGACATCGCCTGCAGCCAGATCGACATCGGCAACGCAGCCACGGACATCACGGCGAAAATGGGGGAGGGGGTCCCCCAGGCAAACGGCACGATCGCCGCGGAGCCGCGGATGGACGTGAGCCATGTCGCGAGCGCCGTGCTCTACATGGCCGGCCTGCCCCTGGATACCAACGTCCAGTTCATGGTCATCATGGCAACCAAGATGCCCTTCATCGGCCGCGGCTGATGGCATGAGCCGAGGAAGATGTAGCGGGGTCGGGCGAAGCTCTGCGTTTGATATCTTCACGGGCGGTGTCTGAAATTCTGCTGATACAGGGCGAAAAAGCCGTCTTGGTGCGTGGGCATGGCACTGTATTCCGAGGGATGTTAAGCAGCATTGAAGCCAATCAAGACATTGGACACCGATGTCATTCCCTCGCGTATGCCTTCGGCACCGAAAACTCGTGTCACCCGTCAGAATCGTATTATCTAAACATGGCATGGGTATGAGGGATCCATCAGAGGAACTGTCCGTTCGGCCGTTTAGGCCCACCGATCGCCAGCAGCTCGAGGCTTTGTGGACAAAGGTGTTTCCTGAAGATCCGCCGTGGAACGCACCGACGGTCATGATCGAGAACAAGCTGAAGGTTCAACCGCAGCTTCTTCTCGTCGCTGAAGTCGGCGACATGATCGTAGGGGCGGTGATGGCAGGGTTCGACGGGGTGAGGGGCTGGATTTACCACCTGGCGGTTGCGCCCGAGTTTCGCCGCCGCGGGTTTGGGGCCCGACTGGTGCGGAGCGCAGAAAAAGGCCTTCGGAGGATTGGCTGCCCCAAGGTGAACCTCCAGGTCCGCGCCGGCAATGAGCAGGTCGTCGCGTTCTACCGGAGCCTCGGGTATGAGGTAGAAGAGCGCGTCAGCATGGGACGCCGTCTCGAATGAGTCTGTTATTCTGGTGGGGCGCAAAGAGAGGCGTACGGCCAGAAGGGGCCTTCTTCGCGCCGTGCGGGATCACTATTTATCTTTCTCATCCATCAGCAGTATGGTGTCGACTTTTTTCCATTCAGGCTTTTGCTCCTCGAAATCGCCCCGTTCCTCCTCCGTGGTGGGGACGGAATCGAAGGAGCAGAATTCATCCCCGCAGACTTCGCAGGCTTTGTGGATGAGTTTGGAAGAGGGGTCGGCAGCCATGCTCTTCGCCGCGTCAACATAGCAGTAGAGCGCGCCCAGTTCCGGTTCGCCGTATTCGAGGAAGGTCTTGGCCAGGATGCATCCAAAGACCTTGTATGCGGCAAAGTCGAAATCCTTTGAGGGTTGATCCCGGGTGTCGACAAAGGCATCATCCCGGTAGACGTATTTGTCGTGAAAGCCGTACCATGGCAAATCCTGCTGGCCCGCTTTTTTCCTTTCCCCTACCAGCTTGCCATACGCCATCATGGCCTTGATGATCAGGTCCTTGCCCTTCCCTTTGCCATGCTCCTCCACCAGGACCCGTGCATAGGCCAGGTGCATCAGGGCGAGGCGGGTGCCGACGATCCGCACCTGTTCCATCGCCTCCTCAAGGGGCACTTTCTTGTCTGAATCGCTCATGGGGTTGCCTCTTTTTCATCATCCTTCCGCTGAAAGACAAGGTCGCGGATGATCGTTTTCCCTGCCGGAGGCTCGATGGTCATGTCGGCTGAAACATCGGCCTGGCAGAGGAGCCCCGGCCTGCCGTTGACGCGTCCCAGGCAGTGGGCGCAAATACCCAGTTTGCAGGCCGCATGGTCATAATAGGCCAGGGTGCCGTCCAGGTGCTGGTAGATGTAGTCCAGGACGTCCATGGCGGTCATGTTTTCTTCCCAGGGCACATCGTATTCCCGGAAGTGGGGTTCTTTGTCCTCATCCGGGTTGAACCGGAACACCTTGGCTTTGATCGAATCGAGTTTCATATCGTACCCGCTCTTTCTGGATGGGGCGCCGGCCGACCGGGGATGAACCTGTTTCGCCTCTTCAACAGGGGACTTCCCGGATCAGCGGCATTTCTCAGTGGTGACCGCCGACCTCCGAATGGGCGGCCATCATCTGTTTCCACATGTCCAGGTAACCGACCTTTCCGGAGGCCGGTTTGACCTGGGTCACGGAGGGCTTGCGCGTGACGATTTCCCATTTGCCCGGGCGGTAAGGGACGATCGTTTCCTTGAGCCAGCTGTCGTTATCCGTCAGGGGAAACTCCTCGCGAAAATGAACCCCCCGGCTTTCCTTGCGGTGCAGGGCGCTCATGGTGGCGGCTTTGAGAAGGTGGACGATATTTCTCAGTTCCAGGATATCCAGCCACCCCTTGTTGTAGGCCCGGACGCCGGATTGGGGCGCCAGTTCGGAAAGTCCGGCTTCGGTTTCCTCAAGCAATCTTTGAAATCCTTCCAGCTCGTCGGTCTTGCGGATGGGCCCCAGAGCCTGGTGAGCCTGCTGCTGGATCCGTCGTCTCACTTCCCCCGGCGATCTCCCTTTTTTCCGCAACAGCGGCTGTTCAGCCTTTTCGGTCAAATCGGAGAAGACAGAATCGGCCGCGTGGACAGAGGCGCCTTTGGCATATTCGGCGGCATGCCGGCCGGCGTCCCGGCCGTGGACGAGCATTTCCGTGGTGGCTGCGCAGACCCGGTTGGCGCCGAAAGGCCCCAGGGTGCATTCACCCGCGGCGAACAGGCCCGGAAGGGTTGTTCGGAGGTTTTCGTCCACCACGATGCCGCCGTCGAAGTACTCGACCACAGGACCGACTTCAATACCCCGGTTTTCTTTCAAGAGGGTGTCCATCCCGGCCAGGTCCAGGGCCTTGTATTTCCACTTGGGAAAAATGGCCAGGGCCATTTGCTCGTATTTTTCCCAGGGAATGGACCCGCGGAGGTACCAGACCCCGCCCAGGGGCGACCCTCGGCCTTCCCGGACTTCCCGGGCGGAGGCGTAGGACAAAAAGCCCTTGTTCCATTCCATGAACCAGCCTTTGTCCACCACAAAGGGGTCGTATTGATCCAGAAAGGTCTCGCCCCGGCTGTTGATCAAACTGCCGCCGATAAAGGTGAGGATGTAGGTTGCCAGGCTGCCCCGCCACCGAGGCGGGCTGAGGGCAATGTTGCAGCAGAAGGTGATGAATTCCATGTTGCCGATGTCCGCGCCTGCCCGGTGGCTCATGGCGATGCCGTCCCCGGAGAGGTCGCGCATGCCCGTGTTCGGCCAGAAGGCCTTGTGCCAGCCGCCGGTCGCCATGACCACGGCGGGTGCGCGGAAGTGGATGATCCGCCCGGTCTTGATTTCGAGACCCACGGCGCCGACGACACGGCCCTCGGAGACAGCCAAGTCAAGGATCATAACGTCCTCGATCAAATCCACGCCCAGCCTCCTGGCTTGGCGGTGGAGGGTGTCCACCATCGCGATCCCGGTGGTGTAAATGGCCCGCTGCTCGGAACTGCGGACGGGCATGCCCCAGTCGAGGAGCTCTTTGAGGCACTGGGGCGCCGTGGCCACGTATTGTTCCAGGAGTTTTTGATTGTTCAGGAAAAAGCCCTGGTGGACGATGTCGCTGAAAAACGTTTCCGGGCTGTCCTTTTCCGGTTCACCGGGAAACCCGAGCTTGCTCAGGCTTAATCCGTCCAGGGTGAAATCCGCCCCTGCCATGGGAGTCGCCCCGCACCGGGCCAGGGGGCCCTTGCTCACCATCGCGGCCCGGGTAGACATTTCGCGGGCGCCGATGGCCGCCCGGAACGCAGCACCGCCACCGCCGATGACCAGGACATCTGTTTCAATCACGGCTTTCTTCATGGTTGCCCCCTAACGGACGTGCGGGATTGCTCATCCAATCCCACAACACAGGGTTTCTTGAGTTTCCACGTGAAATACATACAGGTCGGCCGGGTTGAACCCCAAACCGACCTCCTGACCTTCATCCACGGCCAAGTCATCTTGAGCGACGACCACCAGGCGCATGCCTTGGGCCACCTCAACCACGAATTCGTTTTCGAGGCCCAGGGGCTCTTTGAGCATCACCTTTCCGTTGATCGTGTCGGAAGAAGGCTGAACCAGGCGGATCGATTGAGGCCGCAAACCCACTTCCGCCTGTTCGCAGCCGCTCAGCCGGTCATAGTGGCGGCTGGGCACCGGGAGCTTGAGGCCGGCCACGTCGAGGGTTTTCGTGCCGTTGGCGCCGACGATGACCCGGGCCGGCAAGATGTTCATGGCCGGGGTGCCGATGAACGTGGCCACGGTCTGGTTGGAGGGGTTGCGGAAAATGCCTTTCGGGTGATCGATCTGGACCGCCACCCCTTTGTCCATGACCGCCAGCCGGGTGGACATGGTCATCGCCTCGACCTGGTCATGGGTGACGTAGATGACCGTGGTTTCTATTTTTCGGTGGATCCGGAGGATTTCCGTCCGCATTTCCGTCCTGAGCCGGGCGTCCAGAGCGCTCAGGGGTTCGTCGAGGAGGAGGATCTTGGGCTCCTTGATGATGGCCCGGCCGATGGCCACCCGCTGCTGCTGCCCCCCGGAGAGTTGGCCCGGCTTCATGTCCAGCTTGTCGTAGATTCCCAGGATTCCAGCTATTTCCTCACATTTTTCGTTGATGGCGGTTTTTTTGAGTCCCGCGATTTTCAGAGGGTAGCCGATATTCTGCCTGACCGTCATGTACGGAAACAGGGCGATATCCTGAAACACCATGGCGATGTCCCGTCGCTGCGGCGGCAGGGCGGTGATGTCCTGACCGCTGAAATAGATGCGGCCGCTGGTCGGCATCTCCAGCCCGGCGATCATCCGCAACGTGGTGGTCTTGCCGCAGCCGGAGGGCCCGACAAAGGTGAAGAACTCCCGTTCCTCGATTTCCATCGAAAGCTCCTCGACCCCGATGACCTCGTGTCCCTTGCGGCCGAAGACTTTTCTCAGGTTCTCCAGTTTGAGTAAAACCGTCATACCCTACCTCTGAGCGCTGATCCCAAGCCCGCGGACCAGGTACTTTTGCAGGAAGAAAACCATCGCGAATGTGGGTACGGATACCAACACCGCCGAAGACATGATCATGCCCCAATGAATGGCCGTCTGCTCGACGAATGTGGCCAGGCCGATGGGCAGG